>JBGTRS010000194.1:0-8043 GCA_041940665.1 Pyrinomonadaceae bacterium
ACGTACATCTTAACATTCAAGAATCAGATATCTATCCTCCTTAAGTAAGACCTCATGTATAACGATTTGAGGAGTAAACACCTTATAACCCCAACTTCAATGAGACAGATGAGCCAGCTCTGGCATCCCATTAGCATGATTCCATTCTTGATAATACAGCAACACCTACTGGAACTGCTTTAGGGACATTAAAGTATTAATAAATTTTGAAAATGAACAAGCGGAAGGAATTGTCGCCGCCGGAACATATCTGATAGATGCGGCGAATCGTCTCGGAGTCAAGCTGGATTGTGATTGTACCGATGAGGAAACCGAAACAAAAGGATCCTGTACCGTCACGATCAAAAAGGGAAAAGCCCTTTTATCTGCTCCGACCAAACTCGAATCTGAACTATTGAGTTCCGAGGCACGTAAAAATGGTGAACGCCTGGCGTGTCAAACAAAAATAGAAAAACCGGGAGAAGTTTGGATAATGACAGCAGATCAAAAAGAGACGGAAGAAGCCAAAAAGGAAAAAGAAGAAGAAACCAAGGAAGAATTCAAAAAACAATTTGAAGATCTTCCGTTAGAGAAAAAGATCGCCAGTTTAATGGAACTGGAGGCGATCGCCCTCGGCGAGACATTTTCTTATGTGATGAATTCGCCGTACGCGGCGGTCGGAAAAGTGTTCGACGTGTTAGCCGGATTCGGTTTAAAGATGGAAAAAGCGGACGAAGATGCAAAACGTCCCGATGAACACATCGAAAAAGAAGAATCCGAAGTTGAAGCCGACGAAAAAGAATCGGAGAAGAAAGAAGAAAAATCTTCTGCAACTGATGAGAAAAAAGAGGCTTCTAAACCAAAGGGTACGAAGAAAACCGACAAAAAGAAAACGCCGAAAAAAAGCACAAAGAGTAAATCGGCGGAACAAAAAAAGGAAGATGAAAAATAAAGTTCGGTAAAATCTTGCCGGACTTAAAAAACGTGAGCGAACAATTACAGAAGCAAAATAAGAACGCCCTCAAGGAAAAAACGCAGTATGGTTTAACATTCGGCGTGATCGCAACAATGCTTTTTGTTGCCGGTTTTCCGATGGTCGTCATTTTTTTCTTCGGTGTGTTCGCTTATTTTTTATGGAAAACATTTTCACAACCTTCACAGCAGGGAATCCGCCAGGTTTTCGAATTTTATCTTTCGGCGAATGAGATTTTGCGGGATGATGAACGTCGGTGGTTCGGGTTTGAAGTACAGGAAGTAATCCTGCGGGGCGAAAAAATTCTGCAAGTGATGCACGGTGCTCCGCCGCTCGTGTATTTTACGCTCGGTGCTTTATATCACAAGATCGGCAATCACGAAGCCGCTGTCAATAATCTTACCTACGTAATTGAAAATGAAAATTCGGATGAATCAACCTACGTTCATCCATCGGGCGATCTGCGGGCGTATGTCAAAGTTTTAAGAAAGATCGAACGCGAGCCGACCGAAGCCCCGCAAACTTCTGCCGCGGTGCGTTCGCTCGAACGGGCGAGAAAAAATCGCGGAACGAGATTGCTTGAAGAAAGCCGCCAGAAACTCGAAGAGATGCGGACTGAAAAGGAAAAAGCAAATCGTAAACAGCTTATCTATAAGTCTGAAAAGGTTGTCGAAAAAAATGAGGAAGAACCGGTTTTGAAATCGGTCGTCGATCCGAAAATTAATAATGACAACGGAGATACTTCGGAAAGAGAAAGAAATCAAAACGTTCGTCGCAAACCGGTGCCAAAAAACAAAAACGGTCAGGATGAACTTTTTGCTAACCGTAAACCGATCACGGAAGTCCTTCACGATATTTACGATAAAAACGTTCAGTAATTTTATTTCGTCGTTTTTCGTTCACTGTCCTTTGCTTGCTTAAATAAATTCGATAAAATGCGAAAAAAACCAAGAACGAAGGACTAAGAACGAAAAACCAACTCTATGCTTTCCGCAGAAATAATTGCCATCGGTTCGGAACTTTTAACACCAGCAAAAACAGATACAAACAGTCTCTGGCTGACTGAAAAATTAAACGAAATCGGCATCGAAGTAAAATTAAAAACGATTGTCGGCGATGACGAACTGCGGCTTGAAGAAACTATCCGCGATGCCGTTTCGCGTTCGCATATCGTCATTACGACGGGCGGTTTGGGGCCGACCGAGGATGACATCACCCGGAAAATTTCTGCAAAAGCCTTAGACCGCGAATTGATTTTCCGGGAAGATCTGCTTGAAAATTTACGCGAAAGATTTCGCGGGTTCGGATACGAAATGCCCGAGAAAAACCGATCGCAAGCTTTTATTATCGAAGGTGCAGAAGTTTTGCCGAATCCGAACGGTTCGGCGGTCGGGATGCTTTTGGCGTTCGATAATAAATTTCTCGTCGTCCTGCCCGGCCCGCCGAGGGAATTAAAGCCGATGTTCGAGAATTTCGTGCTTTCGAAATTAAAGGAAAGAGCCGGCGAAATTTTTGTCCGGCGGAAGATATTACGAGTTTCGGGAATGGGCGAGTCCTCTCTCGATGAACTGATCGCCCCGATCTATACAAACTATAAAAATCCGCAGACAGCGACGCTTTTTAATAAAACCGAGATCGAAATTCAGTTAACAGCACAAGGCAAAACGGAATATGAAGCAAACGCTCTGAACAGAGAACTCGCCGAAAAAATATCGGAAAAATTGGGCATCGCCGTTTTTGCTCTGAACGGTGAGAAGATGGAGGAAATTGTCGGCAGGCTTTTAAGTGAAAGAGGCGAAACTCTGTCGGTAGCGGAAAGCTGTACGGGCGGGCTGATCGGTGAAAGATTAACGGAAGTTTCCGGCTCGTCCGCATATTTTATCGAGGGCGTCGTCGCCTATCACAACGAAGCGAAAATCAGAACGCTCGATGTTCCGGAAGAATTGATCGAAAAACACGGTGCGGTTTCGGCTGAAGTTGCCGAAGCGATGGCTTCCGGAATGCAAAAAAGAACCGGCACCGATTACGCGATTTCCATCACGGGAATTGCCGGGCCGACGGGCGGAACGGAAGAAAAACCGGTCGGCACGGTCTTTATCGGTTATTCGGACAAAACCCGAACAAAATCATTGAAATTAAATTTGCCCGGCGACAGATATCTGATCCGTTGGCGGTCTTCCCAAGCTGCTTTGGATTATTTACGACGGCAGATCCTCAAATAAAAAAGCAGGTTTGTGCAAAATCCACAAGCCGGTTTCGTTCAAAAAACGGCTTCACTTATTATCGAGTCAAATAAAAAATAGAGGAGAAAAAATGTTTAGACGGAATTTAATCTACGTTTGTTTTTTAGCTTTGATCGCTTCAATCAATCTTTTTGCCCAAAGTCAGGACCCGCCCACCGAGGAAGATTTAAAACGCAAGATCATCATACGCGAATATACGGATGTCAGCGATGCGAAACGCTGGGAAATAAAAGCACAATATCCTGAACTGATTTTGCCTGGCGGTCTCTCCCATGAAGGATTTCGGATTGCGGCAAAAGAAGTGGCGATGAAGGAGGTCGAGACCTTCAAAAAAAATATGGGGGAGTTTACCGACGAAGACCGCAGTTTTTTGCCCGATGGTGTGAACTACACATTAGATGTCGGCTATTCGATCGAATTTAAGAACGAAGATTTTGTCAGTATAAGTTACGGAATTTCCGATTATAGTGGCGGAGCTCATCCGAATCATTGGACTATAACTCTCAACTATGATCTTAAGAACAATAAAGCGTTGAAGTTAACCGATCTGTTCAAACCGAAATCAAATTTTTTATCGTTTATTTCAAGCGAAAGCATCAAGCAGATCACAAAAGCACAAGGAGAGTTTGCCGATGCCGATTGGATAGAAAAAGGTGCGGGCAAAGACATTAAAAATTTTGAAAGCTGGAATATCACCAAAGCCGGTTTGAAATTTTATTTTGATCCTTATCAAGTGGGGCCTTACGCGGCGGGAGGTTTTGAAACGATTGTGCCTTACAAAAAATTCAAATCCGATATGCAGAGTTCGGAATTTTACCGGATCGAAACGGTTTCCTACACGAACGGGAATCCCTCGAACTGGTGCCGGAACGGACTTTTTACGGATGAAGATGGCGAATACAGAATCGCTCAAGTCAAGGGAAACAAGAACGAGAGAACATATTTTTACGGCGATGAAGAAGATTGTCCCGACGGTGAAAACTGCCGTCAGAAAGCATATTTGATTGCAGGCGATGAAGTAATTGTTTCCAAAACTTACGGTGATTTTTCGTGCGTTTGGTTTCAACCGGCGAAAGGTAATGAAACGGTCGGCTGGATTCAAACCGCAAGATTGACCGAAAAAGCTCCCGTTAAACCCGGAAACATAGATTGGATCGGCGAATGGACATTTTATGATAACTCGATCAAATTTATTCCGACAAGAACAAACGGCAAGTATTTGATAAAGGGAAACGCTTTTTGGAAAGGAGTCGGCGACAACATCCATATCGGCGAACTCGATTTTTCGGGGACACCTGAAAAACATAAACTCGAAGCGGGCGACGGCGAAGATCAATATGACTGCCGCGTAAAAATGCAGAGAGTCGGAAAATATCTGATCGTTTCCGACAACAAAATGTGCGGCGGTGTGAATGTAACCTTTGACGGCGTCTATATTAAAAGAAAATAGGTTGTTCGGCTAAAATTTGACGAAAGTTTGCTGTGTCAACATTTCCGCCGGAAACGACACAGCAAATTTTTTTGTCCGTAAAATCATCTTTGTTTTCCAGCACCGCTCCCAAACTCAAAGCTCCCGTCGGTTCAACCTTCAAGTTGGCAAAATTGAAATACAGACGCAGAGCCTCTTTGATGTTTTCCTCCGAAACTTCGATGATTTCCGAAACTCCATCCTTGATAATTTCCCAGTTATGTTCGCCGAGAGAGACGGTTCTCGCTCCGTCAGCGATCGTTTGCGGTTCGCGGTTGTTTTTAATGATCTTTCCGGCATTTAATGAGAGAAAAGCGTCGTTGGCAATCAACGGTTCCGCACCGATCAAAACAGATCGATCTCCGTTACGGCAAAGGCCTTTGGAGATTCCCGAAATCAAACCGCCGCCGCCGATCGGCACGAAAACATAATCAAAATTTTCTTCAAAACCGGCAATTTCTTCGCCCAAACTCGAATTTCCTTCGATAACGAGTGGATCATCGTAGGCACTTGCCCGGAAAGCTTTTGGAAATTCATCCATTAATTGCTTAACTCTTTCTTCGCGGCCGATTTTTCCGACATCAATCAGATCAACATTCGCCCCGTAATTCCTGACGGCTTTAACTTTGACCTGAGCCGAAGTTTCCGGCATGACGACGTGACATTTCTTTCCTAAAATCTTACAAGCCAAAGCCAACGCCTGACCGAAATTTCCAGAAGAAGCCGTGATCAAATGATCTTCGGTAACATTCAAAGCGACATTATAAGCCGCCCGGAACTTGAAACTTCCGGTGTGCTGAAAGGTTTCGGTGACAATGGTCAGATCAATGCCCAAAAAGGTCGAAAGTTTTTCCGGTTTGATAAAAGTCGTCGGACGGATTGCTTCGTGCAAAGTTTTCATTTGTTAAGAATCTATCAGAAAAGCTAAACTCGTCAAGAATGTATGAAAATTTTATAAATAATTTGCCGGAAAGTTTTAAGAAAAATGTTCTGGCGATGCCGCATTTTGACGGCGAAAAATGGCTCAAGAGTTTGCCCGCGATCATCAGGCAAATTGAAGAAAAATGGGCGTTAAAAGTAGAAAAGCATTATCCGAATCTATCTTATAATTATGTCGCTCCGTGTGTTTTGTCCGACCATCGGGAAGCGGTCATCAAGATCGGTTTGCCGCAGGAAGATTCCGAATTATTTGATGAGGAAAGAGCCTTGAAACTTTACAATGGAAAAGGTGCGGTCAAACTATTACGGGCTGAAAAGGATTTGGAGATTCTGCTTCTGGAAAAGATCAAACCCGGAAAATCATTAAAGCAAGTGTTTGAAAAAGAAAAGAGTAAAGCGATTGATCAAAATTTTACAAAAACTATTGATACAACCGCCGAAAGATTCAGAATTTCCGATGTTGGATGAATGGTTTAAAAGTTTTAACAAAAAGCGAAAAAGTCTGCCTTTAATACAATTCAGCAAAGCCGCGAGATATTTGAAGAAATTGAACTCCGAAAACGAAAAACATTTCGTGCTTCACGCGGATTTTCATCACGAAAACATTCTGTCATCCGAAAGAGAAGACTTTTTGGCGATTGACCCGAAAGGAATGGTTGGAAATGTAGGTTATGATCTGGCGGTTTTTCTAAATAATCACGCAATTTGGATCAGGTCGGAAAAGAATTTTGAAAAAAAATTGAACATTGCCGTCGAAAAATTTTCCGAAGCTTTCAATATATCTGAAAAAAAATTAAAACAATGGGCTTTTGCTCAGCAAGTTTTATCGGCTTGGTGGCATTTTGAAGACGGCGGAAAAGATTGGCAGACACAGCTTCAACTTGCCGTTATGTGGGAGAAAATTTAGCCGAAATTTTTTCTATTCTTCAATGTTTGACGCGATAAAGTACATAAACGCAACCGTTCTTAAAAGGTTTGCATTCGATCAATTCAAGTTCAATCTGCTTTTTCATCTTATAAAAAAGCGGAATTCCCGAACCGAGCAAAACCGGATGGATATTAAAGCCGATCTCATCTATCAGGCCGGCTTCAAACAGAGTTTTGGCAAAATTTCCGCCGCCCATCAGACAGATATCTTTTCCTTTTTGCTCTTTTAATTGACGCACAAACGCTTCGGCATTTTCAGAAATTATTTCGTAATCTTCCGTCTCGTCTTTTTTATCCAGAGTCCGCGAAAAAACGTAAGTTTTTATTCCGCCCGAACCTTTTTGTTTCTTTCCACCACTCATTTTTTGAGCAATTTCAAAGGTTTTGCGTCCCATCAGGACCGTGTCTACATTTTTCCAGAAATCTTTTGTCAATTCCGCCGCTTCATCGCTCCACATCAGCCAATCAACCGAATGATCTTCTCTTGCAAAGTAATTATCAAGGCTGTTCGCTCCGCCGAATGTAATTTTTCGCATCTTTTTTTCTCCTTTATATGGAATGGATTTTTTGAATTTTAGCGAAAAGAAAAAAATACGTCTTGGCGTTTTTTGATATTGAGCTATTTTGTTTGGCAGAAACCGGGCGAAACCTTTGTATTTTTACGGAATTGTTTATAGAAACGGCTCAGGTCGTTGTAGCCGACGTCCATTGAAACATCAATTATTTCCTCGCCCTTAAGCAAACGAAAAGATGCATCGGAAGTTCTCAGCTTATGCAGATAATTGCTCGGCGTCAGACCGAAATCTTTCTTAAATTGTCTCGTCAGATGGGCGTGGGAAACATCGAGCCGCCTGGCAATTCGTCCGATCGAAGGAAAATAAAGATAGTTTTCATCAATCAAAAGTTTTGCTTGGCGGGAAATTTCGGAGGGATTTGGATTTAACAAAACAGTTCGGGAATTTTTACAATTTTTCAAGACCTTAATAATATCTTTCGTTTGCATTTTGTCGGGACAAAATTCGATTTCAAACAATTGCGGACTTTTAACAAGTTGTTCCGGCAAACTTCTATCGCCGGCAATTCCCGATAAATGACCTTTTACATCAGAAAAACAGACTTTTGTAATGGAAAAAGGTGTATAAAGAAAAGCGAAAAATCTCGAATGCGGAAAAATTTGTTTCTTTCCGTGCATAAAACATAATTTGCCCTTAGCTATTTCATAAATTTCCAAAAGCCAGGCCGAAGAAGTTATAACATCAGCCCTCAAAACGCCTTTGATGTTTAGTTTGTCTTCAAAAATAAGTGAATCATCCGAATCAAACTCATTCTTTTCACGCACAACCGCATTTTTTATTTCAGGTCCATTATTTTTTGCGGTTTGATCTCGGTTTTTCATACAAAGTTTGCGGAATGATTTATTAGCTTGTTCAAAAAGTCCGATAGTCTTTTTTGATTTTCCGGCTAAAAAGATTATTACGACTTAATTTACCATAAACGTCAAAATTTTATTTAAC
>JBGTRS010000195.1:0-2477 GCA_041940665.1 Pyrinomonadaceae bacterium
ACATAAAATTAATATTAATTTACATCGAACTTTGTGAAAAAAGAAACCCGACCGATAACCGTAAAAGCGATAAAAAAGGCTCACGCCGAAAGAATTGCAGAGATTCGCCGCCGACTGGCGGAGTTTGATGATGTTTGGCAAAACGGAAACGATTTGAAACTTTGGGAAGAAATGGTTTTCTGTTTTTTTACCGGCGGCTGTTCGGCCAAAATGGGCTTGAATTCGATCGAGGCGGTGCGGCCGCTTTTGATGGACGGCACGCACGAAGAATTAACGCAGGCATTACTCGGAAAACATCGGTATCCGAACGCCCGGGCGGGCTACATTGTCGCTTCGCGGGAATTTTTGCAGGAACATTGCCGGATGCGTCTGCGTAAGAAATTATTGAGTTTCAAAGATGATCTCGAAAGGCGTGATTGGCTGGTCAGGGAAAAAGGCATCAAGGGTTTAGGTTACAAGGAAGCGAGTCATTATCTGCGGAATATCGGTTTTAAGGGGTACGCGATTCTCGACAAACACGTTTTGCGGTGTATGGCGGAAATAAAAATAATTTCCGACCCCAAGCCACCAAACAGCCGTTCGAAGTATCTAAGTTATGAACAACACCTAAAAAAATTTGCTGACCAAATAAAAATTGACTTTGATGAATTGGATCTTGTCCTGTGGTCTATGAAGACGGGCGAAATTCTAAAATAAGTTCATCGGGTTCTTATAAAATTCATCAAGCCAAGAAAACAAACAGAGGAGTGATTCTATGAGAAACGAAGCATTTTCTTTCAAACTTTTTCAGTTTTCTTATACAGGAATTTTCAAAGTCTTTCTGTTGCTAATTCTTTTATTCAGTCTGTCAGCAAATTCATTTGCAAATGAAGATGATGTTCAAAACATCAACCCCGAAGACACGAAAAAGTTACTCAAACAAGCCAAAAAACTGCACCGAAAAGGGCGACTTCGCGAAGCTGAAAAAATCCTGCGTCAGATCATTGCCCGCCAGCCGCAGCACGAGGAGGCCAAACTCGATCTTGCATACATTCTGTTAAAAGGGAAACGTCTCATCGAAGCCCACAATTTCGCCTATGAAGTGGCCAAAGACAATAGCAAAAATTCATATGCCTTTGCGATTCTCGGGGCAACCTATCTGAGTGCCGGAAATTTTAACGATGCACGGGTTCTGCTCAACAACTCGCTTGCCTTAAGCAATCGGGAAGCCCTGGCCTTTGCCGGAATGGGAATGCTTTACTTTTATGAAAATAAAGTCGAAGACAGCATCGGGTTGTTGAAGGAGGCCGTTTATCTCGATTCAAAAGAACCGGATTTTATTTTCGCCCTGGCACAGGTGTCGGCACGTGCGGAAAAATATAAAGAGGCCGCCGATGCGTATGAAAGGTTTTTACGCATTGCACCTGATAGCGATGAAGAAAGAAAAGAACGGATCAAGGGGTTGATCAGGTTTTTGGACTATCTGGGTAAAAAGTCCTCGCTTTATGATCTCGCCGGGGAAAAGGAAACCGAAATTCCTCTAAAACTTATAAATAACCGTCCGGTCATTCAGCTCAAGTTAAAAAAAGATGACGAACCGCTTAATTTTGTTCTGGATACGGGTTCGGGAATTTCGGTTATTTCCATAAAAACATCGAAACGGCTGAAAATCAAACCTGTCGCCAGAGGCGGTGTCGCCCGGGCTTTGGGCGGGGACGGTAAGTTCGATATTGTTTACGGGTTTTTAGATACGGTTCGCATCGGCGAAGTAAAGATCAGAAACGTCCCGATCTACATCCGCGAGTTTCACAATAAAAATGAAAATATTGACGGTTACATCGGACTTTCGCTGATTTCAAAATACGTCACCACCATAGATTACGGAAACGGTTCGTTTAATCTGATCAGAAAAGATGAATACAAAAAACGTGAAATTCAGCAAAATAAAGATTCGATGACGGTTCCGCTTCGCCTGACTTCGAGCGGCTTTTTGAGCGGACAGGTCAAACTTGACGGATTTGAATCGCCCTTGAACTTTATCGTGGACACGGGTGCCAGCGTTTCGGTCATATCGGACGAATTGGCCGATTATGAACAGATCAAGAAACACAGTCTGGAAGAAACGATGAACGTCATCGGAGCGGCGGGAATTACGAGAAATGTCCCGTCGTTTCTTCTTCCGAATGTAACTTTCGGCGATTATTCGAGAAGCGATCTGAAAGCGATCGCCCTTGATCTGGATCTGATAAACGAAACATCCGGTTTTGAACAGGCCGGTATCTTAGGAGGAAACTTTCTGAAAAATTACAGTTTGACCTTTGATTTTGAACAGTCTAAGGTTACATTTGTACCGAATTCCAAGAAATAATTTTTTTTTGAATCGTTTGATTTTTTTGGTCTTTGGTTTTTGGTCTTTGGTTTTTCAAAGATTCAAAAGCCAAAGATTTTATTTTTGTTTATGAAAAAAAGTTTGTATCTGGAAACATCCGTCGTCGGAG
>JBGTRS010000195.1:2487-8030 GCA_041940665.1 Pyrinomonadaceae bacterium
GACAACGGCGAACCTTTTCGGCGGGATTTGACGATTCGCTGGTGGGAACACGAGCTGGCGGAATACCGTGCATTTTCTTCCGTTTTAATCCGCCGCGAGCTTGAATGTCTGGCCGAACCGCACCGGAAAAGCTATCTGAAACTGATCGAACCGCTCGAAGAATTGGCTCTGCCGGAAGAAGCGGCGATCCTGGCCGACGGCTATATTTCCAGAGGAATCTTTCACCGCAAATTCATCGCCGATGCGATGCACGTCGCCCTGGCTTCATTCTTTAAGATTGATTATCTGGTCACGTGGAATTTCGGACATATCGCCAATGTCCGCAAACAGGCGAGGGTTCGTCTCTTTAATACCGCCGCCGGTTTTTTCGTGCCGATGATCGTGACGCCCGAATTTCTCGTGCACACAATTTAATGGTAAAAACAGGCATTTGACCGTTTATAAATCTATAATTACTATCAAATCAGAAAATATGTACCGCCGTCCGAAATTTTTGGAGATTCTTCTCGAAATCCGCGAACAGATGTCGCGTGATGCGGATTTTGATGTCGATCTGTTTGCCGAAATGGTTCGTTCCGGTAAAATTTCCAGCCGCCAGAAAAGGTTTCAACTAACGGAAACAAAAAAGCGGAGAACAAAGCAGTCAAAAACAGAAAATTAGCTCGAAAAGAGTTTGCTAAAGCGTTAGGTTCAACTAGTTTAAGATGCGTCGCCGATTTATTTTAATTCCAATAATCTTGATAATGCTCGCCGCTTTGGGAGTCGGCGGATTTTATTTTAATGAATATTGGATCACCCGTTACGACGAATTGATCGAACGGCAGGCGGGCGTTTACGATCTCGATCCGAATCTGGTTTGGAGTTTGATTTATGAAGAAACATACTTTCGCACATCGGTCATCGGGGATGCCGACGAGGTCGGTTTGATGCAGGTGACGCCGACGGTCGCCAAAGAATGGGCGAAAGAAACGGGATTGAAGGAATTTGAAAAACAGACCGAACAGGACGTTCAAAAAGTTTTGAGCGAACCCGAAAGAAACATCCAGATCGGCTGTTGGTATCTCGAATCGCTCAAGTCAAAATACCGCGATTATGCGGCGGAAAAAGCGATGATGCTGGCGGCTTACAACGCCGGACCGAGCCGCGTCGAGGAATGGACAAAAGATGTTAATGAAGTGAATAAATTGTCCGAACGGGAATTTATCGAACGCATCAAAATCGCTTCCACGAAAGCCTATGTCACTTCGATCCTGAAAAGATTTCGTGAATACGGAAAGAACCTGAAAAAGATCGATCCCGAAACCCAAAAGGAAAAAACAAACGATAAATAATCTTCATTAATGAAAATAATTTCCGCCGAATATGTCCTGCCGATCTCGCACACGCCTCTACCAAACGGTGCGGTGGCGATCGAAAACGATAAGATAATCGCCGTCGGACAAAAGTCGGAAATCACCGAAAAATATCCCGGAGCAACGACGGAGGATTTTGGAAAATCCGCGATCTTGCCCGGTTTTGTCAATTGCCATTCGCATCTCGAACTGACGGCCATGCGTGGGTTTTTGGATGAATTTGATGATAATTTTTCGGCCTGGCTGATCACGCTGACAAAGGTCCGGGCGGAGATTCTGACGGATGAAGATATCGAAATCGCCGCAATGTTCGGAGCTTTGGAAGGCGTCCGGGCGGGTGTCACTTGTTTCGGCGACATCGGCCGTTGGGGAAAAGCCGGGTTTAATGCTTTGAGAGAAAACGGTCTGCGGGGAATCTTGTTTCAGGAAACCGAATTTTCACCCGATAATAAAACCGCTTCGGAAGATTTTGAGAAATTAAAAGCAAAATTTCTGGAGTTAAAAGCAAACGAAACGGATTTGGTCAAGGCGGGGATTTCGCCCCACGCTCCATACACCGTCAGCCGCGAGCTTTTTCAAAACATCGCCGGATATGCGTTAAAGGAAGATTTTCAAATTTCGATCCACGCCGCCGAATCAATTGAGGAACAAAATTTGATGCAGACGGGAACTGGTTTTTTTGCCGCGATTTATGAACAGCAAAATATCCGCTGGGAATCGCCGCTGTGTTCAACCATCGAATATCTGGAGAAGATCGGCGTTTTGAACGCCCGACCCCTGCTCGCCCATTGCGTCAAAGTTTCCGACGCGGACATCGAAAAAATCAGCCGAAGCGGTTCACGCATTGCTCATTGTCCGAAATCAAATGCCAAATTCGGACACGGCATCGCACCGTTTAATAAATTTCTGGCAAAGAAAATCGCCGCCGGGTTTGGAAGCGATTCGATGGCCAGCAACAACACCTGCGATATTTTGGAAGAAGCGAGATTTGCAACGCTTTGTTCAAGAACACTCGAAGATAAAAAGAAATTCATAAAAGCTACTGAGATTCTCGAAACCGCCACCCTCGGCGGAGCCAAGGCTTTAGGTCTGGAAGACCAGATCGGCACGCTCGAAGCGGGCAAACAAGCCGACCTGATCGTCATCTCACTTGAGAACACGGCTCAAATGCCCGTTCACGATGTCCAAACTGCCCTCCTTTTTGCTTCAAATGCAAGAGATTTACAAATGACGATGATCGCCGGAGAGGAAATCTACCGCGACGGCGTTTCTAAAAAAGTTGATGAACGGGAATTGAAAGCAAAGATCGAGGAGATCAAAGCAAAAATGACTGATTTTATTAACAAATAAATTTGCAAGTTAGGTTTTGATTTATCGTTCTCAAAATAGTCCGATAGGGGACGAGAGGGGAAAATTATGAAAAAGAATAATATATTGGTTTTAATAAGTTTATTAGTATTGATGGCGAGTTGTATATTTGCCCAAAAGTCCATAACTTTGGAAGAATTGCGTAATATGTACAAAAAGGATAAGAAAGAAAAAGCCGGTTTGCCGGATGATCCAAAAGTTTCTCCGACGCCGGAAAAAAAGACCGAACGTAAAGAGGCGGAGGTTCTGGCCAGCGGGCAAAACTCAAGTGTGGAAAAGCCTTTTATATATATCGCCCGCACGAAGGAAGATTTAGCAGTTATCAAGGGTTTGGCCGGTGATTTTTCAAACGAAAAAGAGATTGATTTTACAAAACAAGCGGTCATCGCAGCTTTTGCCGGAATGAAAAACACGGGCGGATATTCCGTTTCGCTTTATCAGCTGAACGGAAAAATCAACGTGTCCGTTAAAAATCCGCCGAAGGATGCTTTTGTCACGCAGGTTATCACCCAGCCTTTTAAGGTTTCAATTGTTTCTTTAGACGAAGAAAATTCCTTGCATCTGGCGGTTTCGGAAGAATTCAAAAATGAAATGACGACCTATAAAGTGACTTCATCGGAGTTTGAGGTTTCGGGCGGATTTATCGGCAAACGATCCGTGTTTGCCGCCGTCGGCACGGTCGGCGTAATAAAATATGACGATCACGTTACCTTTATATATGACCTGAAAGAAAAGGCGAACGAGGTTTCAAAAAAACTAAACGAAGCGGCTTCCGGGCAGATGAAAGGCGATTCGTCGGCAATTATTCAAAGATTGGAAGCCGGTGATTTTATGTACCGGCCGCATCCGCCTTTGATCGTGGCGGTGAATTTTGAAGGCAATAAACTTTCGATGAAATTCGAACCGGGCAAACGCGATTATGTTGTCAACGACGGTTTTGAAGGACGCGGAAGTCTGGAGGCGGTTAAGAAAAATTAAAGGATTATTTAACCGCAGAGACGCAGAGACGCTGAGAGATTGAATAGATTTTTGATAAATGAATTATTCATTACAAAACTCTGCGTCTGTGCGGTTAACATATTTAATTCGCTTCGTGAATTTCTTCCAGTTCGTGCATCAGTTCGCCTTTTTCCGAAAGCAAGATAGCCACGGGGCGGGTGCTTGGAAATTGGGCGAGGATAATCATTAAAATCACCGTGATCGGAACACACAGGATCATTCCGGCAATTCCCCAGATCGCTCCCCAGAGTGTCAGCGAAAGAATTACGACCAGAGAAGAGATATTCAAGGAACTTCCCATCATTCGCGGCTCTAAGAAATTTCCGACGATGAGCTGAATCGTTCCGACACCGATCAGAATTACCAAAAAAGGTGCGAATGATGTTTCAAATTGAACCAACGCCAGCATAGACGGAAAAAGTGTGGCGATCAAAGAGCCGATGTTCGGAATAAAATTGAGCAGAAAGATCAAAAATGCCCAGAAGACCGCAAAATCCAAACCGATGAACGCCATCAGCAGATAACTGGCAAAAGCGGTGATAAAACTGACCGTCAATTTGACGTTGAAATAAGCCCGGATCGCTTCGTTGATATGTTCGAGAATCGTTTGAAAACGGTTATATTTGTCTTCCTGCGGAAACAACGCCCGGATCTTTTTCGGGAAAAATGCCTGTTCAAAGAACAAAAAGATCAGATAAATGATAATCAAGAAAGTGTTTCCGGCGAGGGCCGAAAGCGTATTTAAAAGATTGGAAATGACACCGCTGACCGACATTCCACTGAATAGTTTCCGGATGCTTCCGAATATATCCGGCACTTTTTCGCTTCCCGACAGACGAAAAAATTGCGATGTGTCGAAGTTGAAAGTATTGCCGAGTCGTTCGATCAAACTTCCCAAGTTTCTCTCATATTTCGGTAATTCCGCATACATATCGGTCGCATTTTGAGCGATCAGACCGCCGATCGAAAGAAATATCAGAGCGATTATCAACGCCGAAATTATCGTCGTCGCCCAATACGGCAGACTTTTCTTTTTATATTTGAATCTGCCGAGCCAATGGCTGAAGGCATTGATCAGATACCAGATCAAAACGGCGATGACAAACGGAATCAGCAGGTCTTTGCCGTAAATCAAAAAAACAAAGACCGCGATAATTATAAAAAGCAAAGATGCGACTTTAGTCAGAGTCATTTATTTGTAATCAGTTTTTTGAATTTTTCGGTTTCATCAATGTAAAGCAGAAGCGTCTTGACTTTATTTTTGATACCGTAAAAACCCGAAAATTCAGCTTCTTCCTTGAGATAAATTTTTGTATTGAATTGCTCTAGTTCGCCGAGCAAAGCGACTTGTTTGACAGCTTTTGTATCGGTTGGCTTGACGCCGGAAAATTCGATTTCCGCGATGTTTTCAAGTTCGATTTCCGCTCCCGCAAAAAGTCCGTAACGGACAAAAAGTTTATCTTCGGAAATTTCTACCGGTCGTTGATAGACGGCTTTCAGATGAGCAAACATCTGTAAGATTACATAAAGACTCGAAATCGTCAGAATCCAGGCGACAAACACATTCCACTCAGCGACCAGAATGTGAATAACGATGGTTTCCATCGCAATGATAAAAATGATCGCCCCGAACAGAGTGATCTTTCCGCTTGTTCGGTGATATGTAAAGTGTTTTTCCGACATTAGCGGTTTTCGCCAACTGAAAAATGCGTAATAAAATACGGCGATCTCAAACGCCAGAGCGTTGGCAAGAACGGGAATTCCGAGAGTTTTCCGGCAGGTTTTATCCAGAATCGTCAAAACGTCCGAATTTTTTCCTTTAAG
>JBGTRS010000196.1:0-8011 GCA_041940665.1 Pyrinomonadaceae bacterium
CCGAATTCTTCCGCACATCTCGTGGCACATATTTCCGTATCAAGAACGTGCAGATGCGACGGCTGATCTTCATCGTGGGCAACGGCGGCGTGATAGACATTCGTTTCCTTATCGAAGGTCAACTCTTTATCAAAATTCAGGTTTTCATAACGTTTGCCGTTAGCGTTTCCGTTGTTGTTTTCGGCATATTCTTCCAATGTCTGCATTCTTTCGTGGCCGGCGACGTGATGCTCTTTGGGCATAAATCCCCAGGCGAGACCGCCGGTTAAAAACTGCAAACCGCCGTTGATCAAAGCCGACCAGCGGCCTCTCTGGAAAGCCGCGTGGAAATTCCGGACGGCATAAAGTTCATCATAAATCCACGAATGATTTACCTTATCTTCATAATGCCGCAAGGTTTCGGTCGTGTAATCTTCTTTTTCCAATGCTCCGACGATCGTTTCCGCCGCCAGCATTCCCCCCTTCATCGCCGTATGGATCCCCTTAATGCGTTGAGCATTCAGGAACGAAGCACAATCTCCGACAAGAAGAACACCGTCGGCGAAAAGTTTCGGCATCGTATAATACCCACCCGCGTTGATCGTTTTCGCCCCGTATTTGATCATTTTTCCGCCTTCGAGAATTTTGGCGATGTCAGGATGGGTCTTGAATTTCTGAAATTCGGCGTGCGGATCAATCGTCGGATCGAGATAATCAAGTCCTGTGACATAACCGATGCTGACGACATTGTTCTGCATTCCGTAAATCCAACCGCCGCCGTAGGTTTTGGTATCCGATGGAAAACCAAGTGTGTGAACGACAAAACCTTCTTCAAAATTCCCGGCCGGAACTTCCCAAAGTTCTTTAACGCCGAGCGAGAATACCTGCGGTTCTTTGTCTTTATTCAGATCAAGCCGTTCCATCAATTGTTTGGTCAGAGAACCGCGGGAGCCTTCTCCCAGAACAGTTATTTTTGCGAGCAGATCAATGCCGGGTTCGAAATTCCCTTTCGGATTGCCGTCTTTGTCAACTCCTTTATCGCCCGTGCGGACTCCGATAACTCTTTCGTTCTCATCATAGAGCATTTCCGCTCCGGGAAATTCGGGAAAAATATTGACACCGGCCTCTTCGCATTTTTCGGCTAACCATTCGCAGATCTTGCTTAAAGAAACGATATATTTTCCTTTATTGACGAGCGGCGGCGGCGTGATCGGGGGTTGGATCTTTTTGCTGTCGGTCAGATACCAGGCCGCATCCTTTGTCACAACCGTATCGACCGGACATCCCTGTTCGAGAAAGTCGGGCATCAGTTCGCGGAGAGCCTTCGGGTCCATGACCGCTCCCGAAAGAATATGAGCTCCGACACGCGAGCCTTTTTCGATTATCCCGATCTCGATCTCGCCGATCTTTCGCCCCTGTTTGATGCCGTTATCAATTGCTTCATCGTGTTCCGCAATCATTTTTTTCAGATGATAAGCCGCCGCCAGGTTTGCCGGCCCCGCACCGACAAAAACAATGTCCATCTCCAACTGTTCTCTTTCGATCATTTTTTATCCTCGTTAAAATGAATGGTTATTCAGTGAACTTCAACTATATCAAAAGCATTCGATTATCTCTAGTTAATAAAAATGCGGAAACATTGAAAAGATTTCCGCATTCAAATAATTTAACCTTTTTTACTTTATGCCGCCGCGGCCACAACCTTCGATGCCGCATCCTGCATACCGTCGGCCGAAAGTATATTGATTCCGGATTCATTCAAAACCCGTTTGCCTTCCTCAACGTTCGTGCCTTCCAGCCGGGCCACGATCGGAATCGAAACGCCGAGATTTTTCGCCGCTTCGACAACACCGCGGGCGACCATATCGCACCTGACGATACCGCCGAAGATATTTATCAGAACGGCTTTGACGTTTTCATCCGCCATCAATATTTTAAAAGCGTTTTCAACCCGCTCCTGCGAAGCACCGCCGCCGACATCCAGAAAGTTTGCCGGTTCGCCGCCGTTGTGTTTGATGATATCCATCGTGGCCATCGCCAGTCCCGCCCCGTTGACCATACAGCCGATGTTACCGTCGAGTTTGATGTAGCTCAGATCATATTTCGAGGCTTCGATCTCGAGCGGTTCTTCTTCGTTAAAATCACGCAGTTCGGGATAATCCTTATGGCGGAACATCGCATTGCCGTCAAAATTTACCTTTGCATCGAGAGCGATCAGACGGTCATCCTTTGTTTTCAAAAACGGATTTATCTCAACGATGGTCGCGTCCATTTTTTCGTATGCATTGACCAGTGCCATCATAAATTTCGCCGCCTGTCCGATCAGTTCTTTCGGCAAACCCAAACCGAACGCCAGATTTCTCGCTTGAAACGGCTGCAGACCGATGCCCGGCTCGATCGTCTCTTTGAGTATCTTTTCGGGCGTTTTGGCGGCCACTTCTTCGATGTCCATGCCGCCTTCGGCCGAAGCCATAAAGACATTTTTACCCTTCGCCCGGTCGAGCGTGATTCCTAAATAAAACTCCTGATCGATCGGCAAGCCTTCTTCGATGAGCAGCGTTTTTACCTCGCGGCCTTCGGGGCCGGTCTGATGCGTAACGAGATTCATCCCGAGCATCTCGGAGGCGATCTCTTTGGCTTCTTCCGGCGATTTGGCGAGTTTTACGCCGCCGCCTTTGCCGCGTCCGCCGGCGTGAATCTGGGCTTTGACGACTACGACGTCCGTTCCCAGATCCCTCGCCGCTTGCTCGGCTTCTTCCGGCGTCGTGGCGACAATGCCGTTCGGCACCGGAACGCCGTAGGTTTTTAGAATTTCCTTTGCTTGATATTCGTGTATTTTCATAATATAAATTGTCGGAGTGCGGGCATCCTGCCCCCAACTTCATTGTTTATCGGTGAATTTGAAACAGAAAAATTTTAACTTTGCGGAATAAAAAAAGCAAAGGTGATAAAAATTTTCACCTTTGCTAAAAATTTCTTGAAACCCATTTTTTCCCCTTTATTATTTGTAAATAGTCGTTTTGACAAATAAACTGATCAATTTCCATTCCTTATTTTCGGGAATGTACTTGAGTTCAAAAGTTGAATCGTTAGGCGAGGTCGGATATTTACCATTTACCTCTAAAATCGGCAACCTTTTCGAATCATCAATTTTCGGAGTAGGGGAAAACTGTGCTTCCAAATCTGCCACACCGCTCAAATCCGCTTTACCGTTAATAAATGTTTGAAAATTTTGTTTCAATGATGCAGGGGTGGATTGTTCTCTCCAAATATCCGAGATGCGGTTGTGAAAATCGGTAAAATCCTTATTTTTTATGGCTTTGTCAAATGCCAGCATATCGGCTTTGACTATTTTTTGAAGTTCCTCTTCGGAAGGAATTTCGGGTTTTGAATCATTCTCGTCTTCAACTTCCGAATTTTCAGCATCTTTCGATTCCGGAGTTTCCCCCTCATTGGCATTCGGACTTTCAGAGGAATTTTCGACATCGTTTGCTATATTCGCATTTGCCTCGGTGCGGGCAACATCACCATTGTTATTTGTTTCAACCAGGGAATTACATCCGACAACCATCAAACCGATAATTGATATTAAAACAAATCTATTTCTAAACATACTTTCATTACAAAATAATCTACCAATTATTTTTCTCATTATTTCTCCAGTTTTTAGTTAATTTAAGTTTTAGAGGTCAGACTCTTTTAAGCATTAAAAGTTTAACTTTGCTTCATAAAAAAAGCAAAGGCAGTTGAATTCAACCACCTTTGCTTACGGAATTTTCAAAGTGCGGACTTCCTTTGTCCTTCCACGAATCGTTATCTTTTTTGATAGACGGTCGTATAAACCGCGAAACTGATGAGTTTCCATTCCTTGCCTTCGGGAATATATTTGAGATCGAATTCGGTCGGACGCGGCGAGGTCGGAAACTCGCCTTTGGCTTCGAGAACATTGACGCCGCGTGTTTTGCTGACCTTCGGTTCGGTCGTGTATTTCGGTTCGAGGTCTTCGATCTTGCTGACATCGGCGTTGCCGTCAATAAATTGCTTGAACTTATCCTTTAAACCTTTCGGCGTGATGGATTTTTGAAACGGATCGGATGTGTTCTCATAAAATTCAGTAAAATCGCCTTTTTTTACGGCTTTATCAAAATCAAGTAAAGTTTCTTTAACGATCGCTTCAAGCTCATCGTCTTCAGGAAGATTGCCTTTCGAAGCATCGGATTTGACGATCTCCTTTTTCTCTTTCGGCGTTTCAGTCGGAGTTTCCTCCGTTTTGTTAGTTGAGTTTGAATCATCCTTTTTACCGAAATCAAAAGTTTTGTCGTTGCAGGTACAGCCCAGAACGATCAAACCGATGATCGCCAGGGCTAAAAAACCATTCGATAAAGAACTTTTTCCACATAAAATTTGTCGAAGCATACAATTTATTTCTCCCTTGATTTATATTTCAAAATCTCAATTTTTCCCTTTTACAATTAATCTTTTCGCCACGGTTGAAGCAGTTTTTCCCAACTTTGAGCGGTGCGTTCATATTCCGAGGGACACCGGACGGCACGTTCCTTCGGCAGGTATCCCTTCGTTACGATGAAAGAATATTTATTCGGATCGGAACCGAAAACCATACATAATGAGTTGAAAAATCTCTGTTCCTTTAGAAGATGTTCATCCGCCATACTTCTCGCATCGGGAGCTTTACTCATTCTCGATTCGATGGCAAAGGCATCGGCCGCCGCCAAAATGGATTCAACGCCTTCCTGTCCCAATTCCTCGATGCAGATAAATGAAGAACAGCGGTCTGCCGCATCTTCTTCATTGGCGGTGATCGGCAACTCGTACCCGTCAATCAAGGCGTGTCCGAGTTCGTGCAGAAAGACGAAGTTGATGGCTTTATTCATACTCCGGTTCGCATCCGCATCCGAATAACCGTCGGCCTTATACAGCCTGTAAAAATGCTCCATCAATTCGTAGCAAAATGTTATGGATTTATCCCGCGGGTCATAAAAAGCATTGATCCGCCCGCAGTCTTTTGTCCGAAGCGGTATGTCGTGCGGCAAACTCAAAGAGCGGTTTAACTTGTCAGCCGCTTTTTCCAAAACTTTGTCCTCTTTTATTTGTCTGTCAATGGATTCAAACTTCGAATTTTGAACGGATGAATGTTCGACCACGAAATCACCTTTATCGGGTTTTTCACTTTTCCCCGAATCATTTCCGTTGTCGGAATCGGTTTTTGAATCGGTCTTGTCTGATCCGTCTGAAGAACTTCCGCCGTCCCTCATATTTCCGCAGGTACAGGCAACGACGATACAAAAGATAAACAAGACAAACAGCAAATTTAACAGATTTTGTTTTTTTGAAGTCATTTTGAACTCTCTTAAACTCTTTAATTTTTAAGTATTTAATGAAATTAGACAAAAGTTGACGGGTAAATGTCAATTTTTTTTCATAAAAAATTGGTCAACACTAAATATAGCGTTGACCAATGATAATACTTAAACGAAAAAAAATCCAAAATTGGGAAAAAGTTTCAGCTTATTGCGATTTCTCTATCAGATTGACCAGCGTCCGGATGGCAACTCCCGTCGGTCCTTTCGATTGATGCGGTTTCGGACTGTCCGCCCAGGCGGTTCCGGCAATATCGAGATGAGCCCATTTCGCTTTGTCAATAAATTCCTGGATAAACAAACCGCCGGCGATCGTTCCGGCCCGGCGTTTCGTGCCGATATTTTTGACATCGGCGATGTCGGATTTGACCTCTTTTTCGTATCCTTTTAATGGCAATTGCCAGTAACCTTCGCCGACTTCCCTGCCGCTTTCGATGATCTCTTTGACGAATTCATCATCATTGCCCATAATTCCCGTATTCAGGTTGCCTAGGGCGATAATGACCGCACCCGTCAAAGTCGCCATATCTATGATGCGGGTTGCACCTTGTTTTTCGGCGTAGGCAACGGCGTCGGCGAGAACCAGCCGGCCTTCGGCATCGGTGTTCAGGATCTCGACCGTTTTTCCGTTCATTGCCGTAACGACATCGCTCGGCCGCGAGGCTTTGCCGTCGGGCATATTTTCGACACAGCCCATAATGCCGATCACGGGAACCGTCGGTTTAAGAAGAGCGATAGCCCGCATTGTTCCGAAAACGGTGGCCGCTCCGGACATATCATATTTCATCGCATCCATTCCGTCGCCCGGTTTTAAGGAAATTCCGCCCGTATCGAACATCACACCTTTGCCGACCAGAGCGAGCAGATCGCCTTTTTTGCCGGTATTGCGTTTCGGTGTGTATTTGAGAATGACGAGTTTGCCTTCTTCTTCCGAACCTTTGGAAACGCTCAGAAGCGAATTCATACCGAGTTTTGTCATTTGAGCTTCACCTAAAACCTGACAGGTCAAGCCGACCTCTTTGGCCATTTTCTTGGCACGGTTGGCGATCTCGGTCGGCGTCAGAATATTCGGGGGTTCGTTCGCCAGATCGCGGGTTATATTCATTGATTCGCCGATGGCTTCGCCGCGTTCGAGACCGCTTTTCAGATCGGCGGGCTTTGCACCTTCAATGTGAACCGTGATGCTTTCGACCTCTTTTTCGTTTTTGTCTTTGGTCTTGTATTTGTCGAGTTCAAACTGGCTGGTAATCGCTCCTTGAAAGGCGTTTGATGCAACCGCACCGGCATCTTCCTTGCAACGCGGCGAGAAGGCAAATGATTTGAAATTCAGTTTTCTGAATGTCCGCGTCGCCGTGCCGGAGGCAGACGCCACGTCGGCGGCCTTGTATTCATCCTTTTCACCTGCTCCGATGAGCAGAAGCCGGCCGGATTTCCCTTTTCCGGCTTTGAAGCGTAACAGAAGTGTCTCCCCTTTTTCGCCTTTGAATTCTCCCGACGAAATGACATCTTTGATCTGTCCGTCGGTTAAACCGTCAAGTTCCTTCAAAAATTTATCCGAAACCTTTTCATCCTTAAACACGACCGTTGCGAGGGCGTCAACTTTCGCATCTGCAAAATTCTTGTTTATTCCTTTTGATTTCATTATTTTCCTCTTCAATAATATTTATGGTCCCTACAAAATGCAGTAATATCTATAACTTATCTTAAGTTATCTTTCAACTGTCGGTGGGTTTCTTTATCAATTGTTTTTTGTTTTAGAGTTTCCCGTTTGTCATAGAGCTTTTTACCCTTGGCGACCCCGATCTCAAACTTGATACGTCCATTATTCCAATAAACTTTCGTAACCACAAGCGTCATTCCCTTTAAGTCGGTTTCTTTTCTGAGTTTTTCGATCTCCCGCCGTTTTAAAAGCAGTTTTCGGGTCCGCAGAGGCTCGTGATTGTTGATGTTTCCGTGTTTATACGGCGAGACGTGGGCGTTTATCAACCAAACCTCATCATCCTTGATCGCTACATAGGATTCCTTGAGTTGAATCCTTCCCGCCATAATGCTTTTCACTTCCGTTCCCTGCAGAACGATTCCCGCTTCGTATTTATCCTCGATGTGATAATCGTGAAAGGCATTGCGGTTGCTTAGAATTGTCTTTTCTTCACCGGACATAAGATTTTATTTTGCCTTTCAAAATAAAAACAAGCAAGCGGGAATCGTAATACGTAATTAGTAATTCGTCTCTGTTAAGATAACGTATTCAAATTATTCAGCAGGTCTTGATATAAAAACGAATTACCTATTACGAATTACGCAAAAAATCTATGTGGCACGAAACAGAGATCCGCGTCCGGTATGCGGAAACAGATCAGATGGGCATTGTTCATCATTCAAATTATTACGTTTGGTTTGAACTCGGTTGCAGTGAATACTGACGTTCAAAAGGCTTTTCCTATCACGATATAGAAATGGTTTGTTAAATTTGTTTTTTCTTTGTTATTTACCCATGCTGACAACAAAATTCACGGTTCCAATCAACCAAATCAAAAAGCCAACCGCGATTTGCCATTTGATTTTTCTGTAGAACCAAACGAACACGCCAAACAAGATCAGGTAAGTCAAAAGCCAAGCCAGTTCCGATCCCTTGCCAATCAAATGGTTGGTCG
>JBGTRS010000197.1:0-8008 GCA_041940665.1 Pyrinomonadaceae bacterium
TGAATATGCCCGGATTGATGAAAACGACGACCGTTTCCGCGTCATGTACGGCTCGATCTCGTCCATCGCCACGAGCAACGCCCAAAACGACAGCGGTATGTTCGAACTGAATTTCAATGACGAACGCTATCTGCCGTTTGAAGATGCGGGTGTGATCAGCGATTGGCAGATAGATCTGCCGATCGAAAACAATCAGTTCGACTTTGATTCGCTTTCGGATTTTATCCTCCATATCAGCTACACCGCACGCAACGGCGGCGGCCTGTTGACCCAGGGTGCGAGACAGAATCTAAACACGATCCTGCCGAATTCAACGGCTCGTCTGTTTATCTTAAAACAGGAATTCGCCGGCGAATGGCACAAGTTCTTAAATCCGCCGGACGGAGAAGACCAGGAATTCGTCATCAACTTAAAACCCGAACATTATCCGTTTTTTGTCCGCGGCAAGCTGAGTACGCTGAAAATCAAAAACCTGCATTTCTTTATCGAGTCCGGAGAAACCGCTGATTTCATCACCCGGATCAAAGTTACGAACAATGATTACACGGCAGATAAAACGGTTTCGCCGGATTCGAATTTTAACAACATACATTATTTCCCGCTTCCTTTAACGGCAAATTCACCGAATTCGCTCGGCGAACTGAAACTGAAATTAAAACTCGAAACCGCCGCCGATTTCAAATCTCTGACGGACGAGAAGGTTGAAAATGCATATCTGTTACTGGAATTGGGAACTTAAAAAATAAATGAGAAAAACGATTGAACGAATCATCGAATACGCCTCACGGATTTCGGATGCGGAACAAATAATCCTGTTCGGTTCGATGGCGAACGCGACCAACGATGTGTACAGCGATCTGGATTTACTGATCGTTTCGGAGGATATCTTTTCCAAAAAACAAACGATCGAAAAGATAAAACAATTTGCATCGGAATTTTCCGTTTCGGCGGATGTGCTGGTTTATTCAAGACGACAAATCGAAAAAGAATCCGAACAGTCCTTTTCGTTTATTTCCGGCATCATAAAATCCGGTAAAATTGTTTACCAAAATAACAAAAAAACCTTGTAATTTCAGACCGATAATGATACATTAAGGTGTCGGTTTAACTTAGTATTGTAGTATGGATGCGAATTAGTCGTGAGACAGATGAGGCAGCAGTAGAAAAGAGATCCGACTTTAAATGATGAGGTATCCCCGTGTGTGTTTCCATTCGGGGTTTCTCCTTTTTAAAGGGGCTTTTTTTATTTAACAAAACAAATTGATGGGTTGCCCTTTTTAATTTGCGTAATTCTTCAGCTCAAATCCAACCGCGTTTCTTGTCCTTCTCCCGGAATCCCCTTAGCAAAAAAACTTCAGCCTAAAAAATAATCTGTAATATTTTAAGCACAATCTCATATATAAACATAAGCCTGATTTTTTTTATCAAGAACCGCCGCGTGGGCGATCGAAGTGTAAATAGCTCACTCAAAAAAAAGGGCTTAAATACAAAAAGGAGATCTATCGTTAATGAAAAAGTATTTTTTAATCGTCACCGTTTTAACAGTATTATTTGCTTATAATACGAGTCGGGCGAATGATGTATCCTGCAGTTCGGATTATGATTCCGCCATTTCCTTTCTAAATGAGGCAACGATCGGGCAGGGCAATAAAACAAAACTGCTTTCTCACATCAAAAACGCCTGGCGTAAATATTCTTCCGCCAAAAAAAACAGTAAAAAGAATGCCGTCAAAGACCTGGAAAAAGCCTTGCAACTACTCAATTCAAAGGCAACCAAACAGATTTCTCCACAAATAAAAGAGGACATCCGGACACATATACAGGCATTAATTGATTGTATCTCGGATTCTCCGACCGTTAATCTGGCAACCCTTACGATCAATACGTTTTTACCTTCCGATGTAGCGGCTGACGGAATTGCCGGACCGGGACCGGCCGGAACAATTATTTACATCGACGGAACGGAATTCGGAGTAACGAACGGCAACGGTTCGATAACGCTTACTGTTCCCGCCCGGACGCTAACCGTCACGGCCAAACTATTTCCTTCCAATGCGGGGGAAACGTCCGTCACTTTAGCACCGAATGAATCAAGACAAATTAATATGATACTGGCGGAAGGCAAAGAGATCGCCGATGACACGGCTCTCGTCATACCTCAATTGCAAAATGATATTCTCGATCGTAACTTTACCTCCCTGACCCTCCGGTTTGCGGATCAAGATGATAATACCGTTGCATTAAAGACACTCGATTATGTCAGCCTGCTTGACCCGAGCGGCGGAGCATCAACATTCATTACCCAGATGTTCGTACTGCAGAGCGACGGCACCTTGCTTTTAACCGACATTTCCGGATTGAGAAACCTGCTGCTTGCCCGGTCGGGCAAGATTTTGCTGGAAGTGCACGGAGAAGGCGTAAACAACCGTATTCAGAACAATGTCGCGGAATTTTTTATAAGTTCCTTTAAAATCGTCGGCAGTATCGCCGCTCCGCCCTCGAATCCCGGGTTGTCCAAATCAGGTATTTTTCTAACCGGAACCATCCTCAATACAAATCTGTTTTTTAATGTCGTAACCGACGGTAATGGAAATTTCGAGTTTCCACTGTTGCCGACCGGGAACTTTGAATTTACCAGCGAAACTTTTCAGAACAACCTTTTTTACTACGGTCAGGGAACGATCGTCTTAAACGGCAATAAATCTCTGACAATAAATATGCTTCACACCGATGACCTGATAAACGGAGTACCGCCTTTTGTCGTAACACCGCTTGTTCAGGCGTTCGGAGAAACGCCCGACGGCGAAAACAAGAGGGTGCCGTCGTCGTCCGAACGGGAGATAATATCTCAAGGCAATAAAGACGGTAAGTTTACGTTAGATAATAACGCTCCGCAAACAAATAATTTATCGGTTTCGGTAAGCGTCACGGCCGGGACGCAAAATGTTCCGGTCACTCAAACAGCCGTACTGAATGTTCCGCAGGGATCAAAAACCGTTAGCTTGACATACCTCGTGCAGACCGATGAATATCCGACCTATGTTCTGGCAAATAGTATCTACAATGATACCTGGAGTTTAACCGTTAAAACGGGCGGTTCGGGACAAGCCATCTTTCCGCTTCTGTCCAGACAGATAAATTCGCAACTGCAGGTCGAACCGGTCTGGCAAAGCAACGGCACGACCGGACAGATTTCAAAGGAATTGAATGTGGAATCACTCGCCGCCAATTCCCCGATCACATTGGTTCTGTTTGCCAGTGCGATGAATGTCGGAGACAGTATCCTTCCGACACGTGTGCAGGCCAGCCTCGGAGTTGATCCGGCAGTAAAGATCAATTCGATCACGGGCGACAACTCGGTTCCCCTAAATTTCCATAGTATTCCGAGATCGGGTGAAACGAACACCTTCGACCGCTTTTTAACCGTCAAGATCACAAAGCCGGCCACGGCAACCGTTACCAATCTAAAAGCAACCCTTATGGGGCCGGGAGAGTTGATGACTATCGTTAATGAAGCCCCAGGAGCCGGCAATGTTCAGATCATCGACGCGACCACGATCCGGGTCAATGTGGCGTTAAAATCAACCCCGTCAGCCGTCAACAGTATCCCGCCGCCAACGCATCTGTTGAAATACAAGATCAAAGTTGATGTTGATGTAAACGGAACACAGGTTTCGGACGAAAAAGAATCAGGCGAACGGCGGGCACTTTGGAGAATGCCGGACGGATTTAACCGATACGGTTTCCGCGACCCGGGCGGAGATAATTGGTGTTCGAGAGGCACTTATAATTGGCTTTTGGCAAACAGCAGTCTGATCACCAGAATTGACGATATTTCCGGTGAACACGGACGAAATATCGGTCACCAGACCCATAAACACGGAACGGACATTGATATGTATCATTTCTACCAGTTTCCGGGAGCGGTCAGCGGCGGTGACAATTATAATAAATTGGTCAATGACGTGAAGTTGGCGATCAATACCGGCAGTGCCGATCCGACGGTTCAGGCACAAGCTCTCGCCGCCAAACAAAGGGTGACACAATGGGTGACGGCAACCAAAACCGGTTTAGACGCTCTCGCCTCAAGTTCGGCCGTGACCGAGTTGCGATACGCCTTAGGAAGTGCGACAACCGGATTGGCAACCGGCTGGGCAAGAGATTTGCTGAAAACCGGAAAAACCACCGTCAACGGACAGTTATTGGATCTCGGAACCGGCAACTGGAATAATGCCAAATATATTCCGGTCGGCGATCATAATGACCATATCCATATAACCTTAAGCCGTCCGGCTCTCGGTGAAGGAAATTAAAAGAATACTCAACGCGAAGTGGAAAAAGACGGGACTTCCAACCGTCTTTTTTTTATTCAAGTTGCACATATTCCAATTTTTGTTCTGTAGCCGCGTGAAATTTTAGAAGCTTTAGCGAAAACCTCGATTTTTACGGAAGTGGCTCCCGAAATATAAAAAAATCTAGTCCTTTGAAACTCTCTCGGCAAATTCTCCGTAACTTAAACATCTCCAAAAATTCAAAATCCGAAGGTGTCTATATGAAAAATAAAAAACAGCAGTGGATTCAGAAACACGAAGCGGATGAATCGGAAAATAAGAATTTGCCGATTCCGACGCAGGTTTTGTCGAACGAAGAGTTTATTCCGTTCGAGCAGACTTTCGAACAAAAACAGGTCGAGCATAAACTGCTCGAGATCGCCGACGAAAGTTCCAAAAAACTGAATATCAGCCGCCGCGAGTTTCTGGCTTCGACGGGCGGCATGGCGGCGGCCTTTCTGGCGTTGAATTCGGTTTTCGGCAAACATTTCGAGGTTTCCGCCGCAGAACTTTTCGAGCCTCTGGCGACGGATGAAAAGTTTCCGAAAAAACCTTTTATCTTCGACATCCACACACATCACGTCGAAACCGGCAAGGTCATTGAAGGCGTCAATCTGCTCGGCTACCGAAATGCCGGAGCGGCCTGGGGAAATAAGGACTTGCAAGACAAAAAGCACGTCTGGGAAGATCTCTATCTGGAAAATTACATCAAGGAAATGTTTTTTGACTCCGATACCTCGATAGCGGTCATTACGGGACTACCCGCCAAGGAAGACAAGAACAATGTCCTCCCGCCGGCGGAAATCATTGAATCAAGAGCGAAGATCAACGGTCTGGCGGAATCAAAACGCATCGTCGCTCACGGACTTTTCTCGCCCGATCTCGGCAAGGAAGACCTGGAAGATATGAAACGCCAGCACGAACAGTTAAAGGTCGAAGCGTGGAAGGGTTATCCCGGTCAGCCGATCGCCGACGGAAGCGTCGGTTGGTGGATGGATGATGAAAAGGTCGCGTATCCCGCGTATGAATATTCCCGCAAGATCGGCGTTAAAAATATCTGCGTTCACAAAGGCTTACCATTACCGTCTTGGGATTTAGACCGAAGCAGTGTCCGTGATGTGCCGAAAGCGGCCAAGGATTTTCCCGATCTCAACTTCCTCATCTATCACGCCGGATTCAAAGGCGGACGCGAGGTTTTGGACATCATCAAGGATGATTTCAAGGAAAAGGTAAATATCCCGTGGGTTTCCGATCTGTGCGAATATCGCCGGAAGAATCCGAAAATGACGAACGTCTATATGGATCTCGGAACGACGTTCGGAATGACCGTCATCACCGCACCGAGGCTCTGTGCATATATGCTCGGCGAAATGATTCAGGCTTTCGGCGAAGACCACGTTTTGTGGGGAACGGATTCGATCTGGTGGGGCTCGCCGCAATGGCAGATCGAGGCATTTAAGCGGCTCGAGATGCCCGAAGATTTTATCAAAAAATTCGGATTTAAGCCGTTGACCGATAAAGTCAAGGCAAAAATCTTCGGCTTAAATTCAGCGAAAGTTTACGGCATAGACGTCAAAGCCAAACTCAAAGCGATTCCGAAAGATTACGTAACACGCTTAAAAGAAGATTATCAGGCAAACGGCGGAAGGCGTTCAAATTATCAATACGGCTGGATTGCCGGATGATTTGAATTATTAAACTTGACAGAAAAATAATGAATTAGCTAATCTGAAAATAACAATTTGGAAAACAAGGGGAGTAGATAGCCCTTGATAAGGTTCGGTGAGGAACGTCAATACAATTACTTGAGCGTAAAGTAATTCGGTTCACCGGAGAAAATATCGAGACCTTGTGCGACAACACTTTTTAAGTTACTTGTCCGCACGAGGTCTTTTTCTATGCGGTCAGGTCTCGGAGGAAATTTATTATGGAAGGATTGTTTGAGGCATTAGTTGAAATTGCGATGGAAATTGTTCTGGAAATTGTAGGGGAAACCATTTCGATCTTTTTCGAAAATTTAAACTTCATCGCTGAAAAAATTAATCTTCCAATTAAATTTTCCGGTTCAGAAGAAATTATCAAACTAAACATTTTAGATTGAACAAGGAGATTTTAGATGAATACGATATTTTTTCCGTTCGCGGAATACTGGTGGTTTTATCTGGGCTTTACGGCGTTCGTGCTGTTGATGCTGGCACTCGATCTGGGTGTTTTTCACCGCGAGGCTCATAAGGTTTCGTTCAAGGAAGCGACCGTTTGGACGATAATTTGGATAAGCTTAGCGTTAATTTTTAACGGGTTATTTTATTACTACGCGACGACGAATTTCGGCTCGGCGGAAGGCACGCGGCTTTCGCTCGAATTTTTAACGGGCTACATCGTTGAAAAATCGCTTTCGGTTGACAACATATTCGTCTTCGTGATGGTCTTTGCCTATTTTGCGATCCCCGCCAAATATCAGCACCGCGTGCTTTTTTACGGAATTATCGGAGCGTTGATCTTCCGGGCGATCTTCATTGCCGCCGGTTCCTATCTGATGCAGTTTCAATGGATCATATATATCTTCGGCGGATTTCTGGTTTTCACGGGAATCAAGATGATGCTCGTTCCCGATAAAGAAATTGACCCGGAAAAGAATTTTCTGATCCGGACATTCAAACGCTTCGTTCCGGTCACAAAAGGATTTCACGGGCAGAAATTCTTTGTCCGCGAAAACAAAGTTCTTCACGCCACACCGCTTTTTATCGCTCTTTTGTTTTTGGAACTGACCGACATAATTTTCGCGGTTGATTCCGTTCCGGCGATCTTTGCTCTGACGAAAGAGCCGATGATCGTCTTTACGTCGAACATTTTTGCAATCCTCGGCCTGCGGGCGATGTATTTTATGCTCGCCGGAGCGGTTGATAAATTCCACTTCTTAAAATACGGCTTATCGGTCGTGTTGATATTCGTGGGACTGAAAATGGCATTTTTAAATGATTGGTTCGGCGGGAAATTCCCGATCACATATTCGCTCGGATTTATCCTGGGAACGATCGCCCTTTCGATCATTGCTTCGCTGATGTTTCCGAAGAGATTGAAAGAGCCGATCGAAACGGATTTTTAACTAATAAAAAAGGAGATAAATTTTATGAAATTGACAAAATTATTCTTAATACTTTTGCTACTGCTCTCAGCAGGCATTTTCGGTGCTTGCGGTTCATCCGGCGAAAATGACGGAGATGATGATAAAAAAGAAACTTCCGTACCGGAAAAAAGCGATAAATCGGATGACGAAAAAGATGACGATGAAAGTGAAGATGATGAAGATGATGACTAAGATATTTAGACTCGCTATCATTAAAGATATTCAAAAATAACAAAAAAGGGGGCAGAAAAAATGATTCAGAAAATCAAACTGACGGATTCATTCAAGGAGTTTTTCAAGAACGAGAAATCAGCCGGAATTATGCTGATCGTCTGTTCGGTGATCTCGCTGATCATCGCCAATTCTGTATTTTCGGAAAGCTATTTGGACTTTTGGAAAATGTATGTCGGCGGTATGACCGTTTCATATTGGGTGAACGACGGTTTGATGGCGGTCTTTTTTCTGCTCATCGGTCTGGAACTAAAACGCGAACTTTACGAGGGCGAACTTTCAAATTTCCGCAATGCTCTTTTGCCGATCTTTGCGGCCA
>JBGTRS010000198.1:0-7985 GCA_041940665.1 Pyrinomonadaceae bacterium
ATCAACGCCCTGTCGAGCCGTCGCCCACATCGCAAACCATCCCGTCAAGGGCTGTCCGCTTTGAAATGCGACAACATCGGAAGCAAGCTGTTTATCATAAAGCAGAGCCTTATTCAATCTGGCTGAAAGACCATTGGTTAAAATCGTCGCGACGAGTTCGAGTTCGGCATCGCCCTTATCGAAATAAGCCGGAGAATTAAAACCGAAATAAGTTCGCTCCAGCGGAACACGATCGCTGACATTGATGACCTTTTCAGATGTCAATTGCGGCATTCCCTTAACGGGACGTTCGAGCGGCGGTCCGGCGGGAATCGTGCCGAAGTATTTTTCGACCATTTTCTTTGTTTCCGCCACGTCGAAATCTCCGGCGATCACCAATGAAAGATTGTTCGGTGTGTAGTATTTTCGGAAAAATTCACGCACGTCTTCTTCCGAAGCGGCCGACAGATCTTCCTGCGAACCGATAACCGTATGTTGATACGGATGACCTTCGGGATAAAGATTTTCCCAAAGCAAAGTGTACCAGCGTCCGTAAGGCTGATTTTCCAAGCCTTGCCGGCGTTCATTCTTGACGACATTGCGTTGATTTTCCAGATTTTCTTTGGTAAATGATTCGCCGAGCGTAGCGAGCCGGTCGGCTTCAACCCACAGAAGATTTTCCAGGTTTCCCGAAGGCACGGTCGCAAAATAATTTGTCCGGTCCTGATTGGTCGTGCCGTTGACACCGCCTTCCCGCAAGTTTGCACCGGCCGCTTCGACATATTCCAGATAATCACGGCTCGCGTTTTTTGAACCCTGAAACATCATATGTTCAAAAAGATGGGCAAACCCCGTCCGGCGTTCCGGCTCATTGGCCGAACCGACGTGGAACCATTGATTGACGTGAACAATCGGCAGTTTACGGTCAACGTGTAAGATAACTTCCAAACCGTTTGAAAGAGTGTATTTTTCAAATTCGATTTTCGGAACCGAACTTTGAGCTTTGACTTTGATCGGCAAAACCGACGAAAAAAGCATTGCAAACACAAAACTCAGACAAACGATTTGTTTGATAAATCCTTTCATATTCTCTCCTCTCAAATTTTTGTTTTTATAATAAATTGCTGTTTATTTTACCTTTAATTTTATACAAAAGTTTCAATTTAAGAAAATTTATCCTCAAATACCTAAAAACACTCTATGAATTCCGGTATATTCCAAACTTGACACATCGGGACTGAACACGCATTATTAGTGTTTAATTACGTGGTGAGTTATGGCGACTTGCGACCACGCAAAACAAACTGCTAAACAGCTCAAGAAAAGGGTATTAAACGAAAAAGCCTGGTGTTGTTTAGCACGAGGCATTTTTTATTTTGGTGATGGGTAATTGGTGATTGTTGCTTAGTTTTTTTGCCGATTACTGATTACCTATCACCTATCACCAAATTTATGAAAGACTTTCGGGAAATTTTAGAAAACGACAGCGTATATGTTTTCGACGGGGCGGTCGGAACGAGGTTTTATGACAAGGGCGTATATATCAATAAAAGCTACGATGAACTGAATCTAACCATCCCCGACCTGGTTCGTGAAGTTCACGAAGAATATGTCGCGGCCGGTGCGGACATTATCGAAACGAACACATTCGGAGCGACCCATCACAAATTAAAACAATACGGTCTGGAGAAAAAACTTCGTGAGATAAACATTTCCGCCGTAAAATTAGCACGGCAAGCGGCGGGCGATAATGTCTTCGTCGCCGGTGCCATCGGGCCGCTCGAATTGCGAATCGAGCCTTACGGCCCGACGTCTTTTGACGAAGCTAAAGATATGTTCACCGAACAGGTGGCGGCTTTGCTCGAAGGCGGAGTTGACCTTTTCGTCTTGGAAACGTTTTCCGATCTTTCGGAAATCCAGCAGGCGATCCGGGCGATCAAAAATCTCTGCAATCTGCCGATCTTTGCTCAAATGCAGATAAAAACGGACGGCAAGACCGTCTTCGGGGCGACATCGGATATTTTTACAAAACGCCTCGACGAATGGGGAGCGGATGTCATCGGTTTGAACTGCGGGGTCGGTCCGACGCATATTTTGAACGAACTCGAAAGAATGCGTGAGTTTACCGACAAAAAACTTTCCGCTCAACCCAATGCCGGGCTTCCCCGCGACGTCCAGGGCCGGCAATTTTATATGTGTTCGCCGGAATATATGTCGAAATTTGCCAAACGCTTTATCAAAGCCGGAGCAAAATTCGTCGGCGGCTGTTGCGGCACGACGCCCAAACATATCAAATTGATGGCCGATTCCGTCCGGGCGATCAGTCCGCGAAAAACTCAAGTTGCTGTTAAAGAATCCGCCTTGGTCAATGAAAATAAAAAGACGGTCGAGGTCGAACCCGTTTCGCCGCTCGAACGTTCGAATTGGTCGCGGAAGATCGCTCAGGGAGAGTTTGTAACATCCGTCGAAGTTTTGCCGCCAAAAGGCGTCACGGCGGAACGAACCTTAAATTCCATCGGACTTTTGAAGGAAGCCGGAGTTGATGCGGTCAATATCCCGGACGGCCCGCGAGCTCAAACCCGTATGTCCGCCCAGGCAACCGCCATCCTGGTCGAACAAAAGGTCGGCATCGAAGCCGTTCTGCATTACTGTTGCCGTGATCGAAATTTGCTCGGAATGATGTCCGACCTATTGGGAGCGGCGGCACTCGGGCTTCATAATCTGCTGATAATTACAGGTGATCCGCCGAAAATGGGGCCGTATCCTGATGCTACGGCTGTTTTTGATATTGATTCCATCGGCTTGACGAATATGGTCAACAAACTCAATCACGGCATGGATCTCGGAAATAATCCGATCGGTGAGCCGACCGCTTTTTCCATCGGTGTCGGCGTCAATCCGGGAGCGATAAATCTGGAGGAAGAAATCCGCCGGTTTGAATGGAAGGTCGAGGCCGGAGCAGAATATGCCATCACACAACCCGTCTATGATACGGAACAGTTGCAGGTCTTTCTTGATAGAATTTCGCACGTCCGGATTCCGATCGTCGCCGGAATCTTCCCGCTCGTTTCTTCCCGGAACGCCGAATTTATGCATAACGAAGTTCCGGGCGTTCGCGTTACACAGGATATTTTAGACCGGATGCGGGTCGCTTCCGAAAAAAGCAAGGAACACGCCCGCGAAGAAGGCTTGGCGATCGCGAGAGAATCTCTCGAAGAAATAAAAGACGTCATCCAGGGCGTGCAGGTTTCCGCACCGTTCGGCAAGGTCAAATATGCTTTGCAGGTGTTCGATGTATTGGAGCAATTTCAGAGTCGAAATAAAGAATCAGTTTCGGCAACTTAACATTGAAAAAAGGTGCAAAATCCTGATTTTAGTGATTTTGCACCTTTTAGAACTAAAATTTAATTTACGCTTTTGCCGAATGCGTCTTCTTAAAGTTTTGTTTTTCTTTTTCCAGTTGTTTGCCTAAATCATTTAACTCGGCTTCGCTGAATTTTTCTTCGACCTTCGGAAACATTTCAGCTTCTTCTTCCTGAGCATGATGTTCGACGCCTTCGATCAAAACCTTTAACTTCGGTTCGAATTGCTCACTTCCGTCAACCAAATTTTCAATCTCACGGATAAAGACATCCGCCTGATGATGTTCCTGAATGCCTTCTTTGACAATATCTTCAAGTCCTTCTTTCTCTCTGACTTTCGGATAGAATATCTTTTCTTCAATGTGAGTGTGAACATCCAATTCCTGCTTGATCTGCCTGAACAGTTCTTTTTTCTCTTTGGCGGTATCGCTGGCTTCGACCTTTTGAAACAATCTTCTCACTTTGTTGTGATCGTCCTTTAATAATTCAATAGCGTTCATAAATCCTCCTTGATCTTTGCTAAATTAAGTATGAAATAGATACATTTTCAATTCCTCCGACCAAACAAAGCAAGATTTATGCCAACTGCTGCGATTATAAAACTCTTAAAAATTTGATGAAGTTAAATTTATTTTATATAAGCATAAGAAGCGTAGCAGTAATCGGCAAATCATCTCCTAAGCAAAATTTTCCTTTTAAGTTTGTCAGTAATAAGGAAAGAACTTTTCAGGTTAAAATAAATTTATGAAATTTCTATATATTATGATCGCAATTTTGGGTCTGTCGGTTTTTGCCTTGGCGGGCGATGGGGAATTTAGGAATTCTTCCGGCAATACCATCGGACAATTAAGAGGCGAATCGGTGCGGAATTCTTCCGGTAACACCATCGGTTACTTCAAAGATAACGGCGATGTGCGGAACTCGAGCGGCAATACGGTCGGTTATATCAAATCGGACGGCGAGATTCGCAACTCGAGCGGAAACACCATCGGCAAAGTAAAATCGGACGGAACGGTCGTCAATTCGAGCGGCAACACGATCGGCAAAGTTACATCGAGCGGCGATGTCCGCAACGCAAGCGGAAACACGATCGGCTCGGTTCGCGGTGATATTACAAAGGAACAAGCCGCCGCCTTTTTCTTTTTCTTTTTTACCGATTTGCTTTAAATATTCTAAACTATCTATACTTCGCTTCCACAAACTTAATTTCAACAAACAGATGTTCTCTAATAGAACATAAATGTGTTTAACTCGTGTTTTGATTCAAAACAATTTCAAAATCTGCAGATTTTTCTCAACCGCCTTTTTACGATAATTAAAGGAGTTAGCCGGATTCCAAAACTTGGCACGTTGCTTGCTTTTATCAACTTAGGAGCTTTTTGCTCAGTTTAACTTTATTTGTTTTAACAGAATTAAGGAGAAGATTATGAACAATCAAGACAGAAATTATGACTCAACCGGTTCGGCCAGCAGAAGAGCCGAAGAAAGAAGAATGCTTTCGGGAATCTTTTATTCAAGAGAAGATGCCGAAAATGCATACAAATCTCTAAAAGATCGTGGCTATACCAAAGACGAGATCAACGTTCTGATGACGGACAAGACTCGCGACAAATGGTATGGAGACGAAGAAAATGTTGAAATCGAAGAAGGCAGTAAAGCACTTGAAGGCACGGGCGTCGGTTCGGCGGTCGGCGGAACACTCGGTGCGATCATCGGCGGAATTGCCGCGATCGGAACAAATGTCATTATTCCGGGAGCGGGACTCGTCATCGCCGGTCCGATCGTGGCGGCATTTGCCGGAGCCGGTGCGGGCGGTTTAACCGGCGGTCTCGTTGGCGGCTTGATCGGTTCGGGAATTCCCGAAAAACACGCTACCGTTTATGAAGAAGGTCTGAAAAAAGACGGTGTTGTTTTCGCGGTCGAACCGAGAAATGATGAAGATGCTGAATACGTCAAAGACCGTTGGACGGATCATCGGGGTGAACACATTTATTATTAATTGATAAATGTTTGAATTCATCTCAAAAGCCCTGCGTTTGTATTTTTTGCTAACGCAGGGCTTTTTTTATGATCTATTCTGTTTTTTTATAAAAAATTTTCTTCCAAATCAGCAACGAGTTCACGCCAGTCTTCTCTTTCGGGAATGCCGGGTTTGCGTTTGCCGAAGAAAAGGGCGATGTCCTTGTCTGATTTGTTGAAAATTTCGAGACTCGTGACAATTCCGTCTTCGGTCGGCTTGCGGACGACAAAAGCCGAACCGACCTCATCCTGGTTGATATGCAGATTGAATTCTTTATCCATCACATTAAACCAGCCTCTCGCTTCCAACACATTTTCGATCTCGCCCGTGTGGATCTGAATAATGCCGTCGTTGCCGACAAAAACCATGATCGGAACTTTCCGGTCGCGGGCCGTTTCGAGAACATATTTAAAACTTTCGACCGGAACTTCCCTGGCAAATTTTTCATCGGCGAGCCGCAGAGCCTGTTTGCGTCCGACCTCGTATTTTTTTAAAAGCGGAAAAAAGTCGTGCGTATCCTGAAGTTCCGACCATTCACGCCGGAACCCTTCAACGTCAATTTCCGAATCGGGTTTATCGGTTTTCGGTGCGGGTTTCGATATCACTTCCAAACCGGGCAGTTGATCTTCGGCTTTGAATTTTTCGACCAATCTTTTGTAAGCCTCAAAATCGCTCTGGTCGGTCAGATAGATTTTATGAACGGCTGAACCGTCCTGATCGAAAATTTGGATGCTCCGCAGAGTTCCGCGGGGTGTTTCGACTTCCGCCGCAAAACCGTAATGCCAATTGCCCAAAAATATCCGCAGATCAATGTCGGGATTTACAAAAAGGGCCATTTTATGCGGCAGATCGGTTTCGGCATTTTCATAGATGCCTTTTCTTTCGTGAACGATCTCGTCATTCCGCGTCAAAGCCATGACATAACCGAGCGTATGCAGTTCGTGAAGCAATTCCTTGAAATTGTTTTTCAATTTAACGACGCTTTCGCCGACTTCCGTCGCCAGCAATTCGCCTTCGCTGACACCCAATTTTTCGGCGGCATCGCGGATGCGAACCTGCGGATTTTCAGCCATAAAATTTACATAGCGCTCTTTTAAATTTTCAGCATGTTTTTGTTCAGTTCCGGTAATCATTTTTTAACCTCGCATATTCAATAAATTTAGTTCTTAAACTTTTGCTTTTAAAACTTTTTGTTCCTTATAAGCCTTGCCGATCGGTACGACCAGCGGCACATCGTAAAATTTCGCGTGTTTAGTTATATAAACTTCGATGCCGAAAACTTCGCGGATAGTTTGCGAATCGAGAACATTTTTCGGTGTATCGAACGCATATTTTTTTCCGTTTTTCAGCATCAAAATTTTATCGGCATATTGTGCCGCCAGATTCAGATCGTGCAGGACGGCGACAACCGCCGTCTTTTGATCGGCAAAATCTCTCGCCGTCTGTAAGATCAAATGCTGATGAGCCAGATCGAGACTCGCCGTCGGCTCATCGAGCAAAAGATAGCGTAAACTATTTTCCTGCAATTCCCAAATTTGTGTCAGAACTCTGGCGATCTGAACCCGCTGTTGTTCGCCGCCGGAAAGTGTCGGATAAAATCTTTCGGCAAATTCCAACGCCTCAACCTTCTCTAAGGCTAGTTCGGCAATTTCATAATCCCGTTTTGTTTCGCTGAATTTGATATGCGGCGTTCTGCCCAAAAGCGTAACTTCCGAAACCTTGAACGGAAAATTCAAAGCTAAACTCTGCGGCAAAACCGCCCGGATTTTTGACAGGTCTTCGGTTTTCCAATCCGTTAAACTCTTGTTGCCGAAAAATACGTCGCCTTCCGAAGGTTTCATTTCCCCGCACAAAGTTTTGAGCAAGGTAGATTTTCCCGCCCCGTTCGCCCCGACGATGGCGACGATCTCGCCCGCTTCGGCTTCAAAAGAAACGTCCTCGATCAGATTCTTTTTGCCGATCTCGACTTTGATTTTTTCCGCTCTAATGCTCATATTTAATAGTCAGTAGCGTCGCCATAAGGCGATGCGTCAATTTCTTTGGGACAAAAACGCATCGGCTAACACCGACGCTACCGACTTTTCCTCAACAATAACCACAGGAAAAACGGCGAACCGATCGCCGCGGTTATCACGCCGATCGGCAATTCGGCGGGCGAAACGATCGTCCGGCTGAGCCAATCCGCCCCGATCAGAAGGCTTGCTCCAAGCAGAGCCGACGCGGGAATCAGATTCCGGTGATCGGCACCGATCGTCAAACGCAGAAGATGCGGCACGACCAAACCGACAAAACCGATGATTCCGGTGATCGAAACGCTTGCTCCAACCGTTAAAGCCACGATCAGAATGATCTTTCGTTTTAATTTGTTGACTTCGATGCCGAGATGATTTGCTTCCGCATCGCCCAAAAGCAAAGCGTTCATCTGCCGCGAAAGATTTTTTAGCCAAAAAAGCGGCAGGATGATCAAAGGAGCAATGATGGCCAAACTTTGCCAGGTCGCACCGCCGAGACTTCCCAAAAGCCAGAAAGTTATATTGCGAAGCTGTGTATCGTCCGCCAAAAATGTCAAAAGCCCGATGCCCGCACCGGCCAGAGCGTTGATGGCAATTCCGGCCAGCAGGATC
>JBGTRS010000199.1:0-7937 GCA_041940665.1 Pyrinomonadaceae bacterium
TTCCAGAAACTGAATATTACGCACGCCCAATTGGGCGATCCCTTCGATGATCGGCTGGGTTCCGTTATGAAGCGGTCGTGCCGTTTGAACGCGGATGGTTGATTCGATCATTCTTATCAAAGTCGTTCGGTCCAATTCCACTTGCTTAACCGGTTGAGTAAAAATGGTGCCGTCGGATGAAGGTTTCATCGTATATTTGAACTTCAAGTTGACCAGATGTTCGGCAATGACGTTATCAATAAAACCCTTACTTTTTACACCAAAAACCCTCCGCATAAATTTACCGTCAGCATCAACAAAGTACTGTTTAATGCTCATCCGCATCAAGGTGGCCGGATCGTTGCCGCGTCTTGTGCCGGTCGCTAAATTTCCTGTGTGACCGGTGCGGTTTAAACCGAGAGCGTCGCCCTCTTCCCAATATATCCTGTTTGCTCCCGAATCGGTCCGTGTAATCGTTCCGAAAACTCCGGTGGCTCCGTTGGAGACATAATACATTTCACCGACGGTAAAATCTCCCATTCTGGCAGGAGGTATATTAATCGAGCCGGTTCCATAATTGGTCGAGCCGACCGGCAGGTCAATTGACGGAAAACTCGAATCGACAGCTACCATTGTGACTCTATCGGATTCGGGTAAAATCGTGATCGGCGGATTTGCTCCGGAGACATTTGTTCCGGCCGGAACATTGTGATCCGTAACGACCGAACCGATCGTCACATAGCCGAGACCGGACGGGTCAATCTCGGAAGCGGAACGAACAGTTAAGTAATTTGTTACAAAAGCCGTCGGCAGCCAGATATTCGATACGCCGAACAAGCCATCGCCGACCGTTAAAATATCGCGGGTCAGATATTCCTGGGAATTGCGTAAATTCTGCTCGGTCGAGATCATTTCATAATTTGAACCGGCCGTTTGAATCGTTCCTCTTAAAAGGGCAAAAACAGCGGCAATGACGACGATAAAGATAACCATCACGACCATCAATTCCATCATCGAAAAACCCGCTTGATTCTTTTTGTTCTGCAATTCTTTCATTATCTGATCTCTTAAATTCTCAACGCAATTTTTGTCTGAATCCGGTTGCCTGAACATATTGGAAAAACGGCGTTCCGGGCGGAAGTTTGTTCGGCGTCAAAAAGGTCGTGTCAAAACTCCAGTTGCGACGCGGCGGCATATAGATCACGGAAGTGCTGTTCTCCCATTGAGCGATTGCCTGGGTTGAACGGTAAAGCGGCACTAAAGAACCCGTATAACTCCAGGTTCGTTCGACGCCGTTCAGATTCCAGATTTCCAAAAATCTCGGATAATTGATAACACCGCCGTTTCTTCTGTCGCCGAGGCTGTCGCGGCCCGGCATCCCCGACATACTCGTCAAAGTAGTTCCGGCAATGATGGCCGCCCGGACGGCGGTCGCATCGGTGATCGAAGCGAGATTTTCATCCGCCATCCGATACGGCGTTCCGACAAAGTTGCGGGCATCGCTGCTGCCTTCGGGACGCATTGCACTTAAACCGTCGAACCAGGTTTTTGAAAGCGGGAAGAAGGCATCCGAGACGATCGAAGAGGGAATCTGCGGCCCCGTATAACCGCCGTTGTTGAGCGTCGAACCGCCCGACGGAATTCCGGTGATTCCTCTGGTATTGTAATTGCCCCAGATATAGACCATATTTTCCGAAGCGACGGTAATTCCTTTGGTCGGAGAAAGTTTTCCGCCGGTGGCTGAAAAACTCATCGTCTCGCCGTCAAAAAGCCGGACTCCGCGGCGGAAATAACTGACCGGATACTGCATCACGGCCATCGCCCGGGCCAATCTGTCGGGATAATCCGAGAGCCGAAAAGTAAATCCGGTCGTCGGAAGTTCCGTCAGATCCCGCTGTAAAGTTCCTTTTTTGCTGACGCCGGAACCCGTCCAACCAAAGTCAATCACATCTTCACCCGTATCGAGCGAGTCGTTCGGACCGTATATGTCTTCATTATCAACGATCCCGTTGGTGCTTTGAAAATTGGAACCGTCGCCTAAAAACTCGGTTTTGATCTTGTCTCCGCGGCGGTCTGAAATATAAACGACATAGCCGTCCTCCGCTTTGATGTTGGTGCTGACCGCATTTGTTCCGGCAAGCAGATTGCCGTCGTAGATACCGTCCAGCCACCGGGCCAGATTCCGCATATTGATGTCTATCACACCGGTTATACCGCGTTCATAAACGTCATATTCATTCATCTGACTCCGATACCAGCCTTCCCGGACGTTATAGACATTGATCGGATAGATCGAATTATATCCGCTTGAAGAAGGCTCTCGAATGACAACACCGGAATCATCATCAGCCGCCGTCGGCGACATACTGATAAAACCCGTATCTGTTTCAAAGGTCGGTGTCGGAATAATTTCACCGTCAGCAAAATGCTGGTAATTTCTGGTTAAATTAACCAGATCAAAACTGTTGCCGGTGCGGTCGCGGCTTCCTTGTACATAAGCCGCCCAGATCGGACGCTGTAAATAAAAAATTCCGTTCGGTTCACCGACCGTCATTCCCATACTCAGGATTTCTCTTGTAATGTCTAAAGTCGTGCCGTCCGGCCGGACGATCTCGATCAAAATTCTTGCTTCGATCCCCGAACCGGCGGGAATATAATCGGGTGTGGTTACGGCCGTGTTTTTAATTCCGCGAACTGTCTTGGCATCAACAACTGTAACGGCATCAATCCTCTGTTTGATGGTTGCAGAATCAATGTAATTTCCCGCATCGGAGATTCTTCTCAAGGCATTGCCGCCGCCGAGGGGAAGCGGATCAAAGCCGGATGAATCATTTTTTAAGACGACGCCTTTGCCGGCGGGAATCCCGGCCACGTTCGACGAACCGCTGCCGGCATTGACATCGTCAATCAAGACCCGGACGGCTGATTTCGTGTGATACCGCGAAGTTGACAAAACCTCGCCATCGGAAGGCAAACTGCGTTTAATGAGTTCGGCGGTTGAATTGCCGGAAAGTTCGAGCGGCATCTTTAATTCGGACGCACCGGTCGTATTGGTCAGAACATTTCCGCCGAAACGGTTATTTGCTCCGGTCGCCGGTCTGACGGATTGTGATTCCCAATCAGGATTGGCGACACCGTCGGGACTGCCGGGGAAAAATCCGCGTAATCCCAAAACACTACCCGGAATGTTCGGACCGCCGACGAGTCCCGAACCGGCTTTCATACTGCCGTTGCCCATCGTACTGCGGACATTGACTCCGTTGACCTGAAACCAGACGTCATTGTTGCCGTATGAGATGTTCGGATCGCCGCTCGGTTTTGCGTCGCGGATAAATTCGCCGGCCATCGTCATCCGGTTTAAGAATTTGATGTTTCTTAAGGCATAGATATTTTTATTACCGTGAATTCTTCCGTTGAATGTGACCATCGGGCCGGGGGCAAACTCGACATCCTCATTTGAAAATATGCCGAATTGAAATAGCGGAACGAGATAATTGTTAAACTCGCGTTCCAATTCCACTTCCGTGCCGGTGTTCATCATAGTTGCCGTTGAAGACATTTTGTAAGGCACGATGCTGGCATAGAGTCCCGCATACGGCCCGTTTGGAATGTTGACACGCGGATAAATATTGGGCGGCAATCCTTGGATCGTTTGCAGGTAGGTCAATCTATCCGTATCTTCCGTCAGTGTCTGGTTAAAGCTGAAGCCTTCCGCCTCTAAAGCAGTCGGGTGAGCGGCGGCGATCTGATCCAAGTCCGCCTGGGTCGGAGTGATTTTGGTGCGGAACAGATCGCTGAAATCGCTCGTCATTTTTTCGATTCCGGCGACCGCCACATAGAATGTCTGCGATCTCTGCAAGTCCTGTCCGGCAATTCTCGCTTCGCTTGAGGAAAAGGCCAGGGCCGTCATGGCAATAACGGCGAGAATCGCCACGATGATAATGACGATCGCCAGAGCCGCTCCGCGTTCACGATACTTATCGTCTTTCAAAGATTTTCTGTCCAAATTCTTCCAAACCATCTCTATTTCCCGACCTTCCCGTTTTTTATTGAGTTAAACGGGATTCATTATTCAAATAGGCAACCCCGCCGATCTCACCCATTTTCCCGCCGGCACCCTGATATCTGACTCTGATTTCAATTTTTTTGATTGTTTCCGAATCCGGCAGATCCGTGATCGTTATCTGCCGGCTGTAACCTTTTCTTTCCAATGCCGGATTTGTAAAATCGTCGGCCGTTCCGAAATTTCCGTCCGGGCCGGGATCGGTCAGATCGTCATCCGTTCCGTTCACGCCGTCTTCGCCCGGACTCAAGGAAATCGGCTGAAAACCGTTGCTGAATCCGCTGAAAAAATTCGGCGAATTGGTGTTGTCAACATTTCCGACATTCTCGATCTGCTTAAAATCGAGACGGCGGGCATTTCTCAAAGACTCTATCTCCTCAATGCTCGACACGATAACGAGTTTGGCATTGCTGACGTTTTTGCTGATCGCTCCGAATTCCAGGGCGAATGTTATTGCGGCGGCGGTGGCGATAAGGGCGACGCTCAAAATTAAAATGGCGATGATCACTTCGATCATCGTGAAGCCTTCTTCGTCTCTGTTATTTAGATATAGTTCAATATTCTGCTGATGTTTATTCAACATACTTATTGACTCCTTTGTCATATCGCCATATCTTTATCCTTCCGCTCGCTCCGAGAACCGAAACGGCAAATGCAGTTTCTTTGCTGTATTCTCGGTGATAGAAAAAGAGTGCATTATCCTGCGGATTATTGCTTGCATCAACAACCGAACCGTCGGATTGAAAGGTTATTTCCAATGTGTCGCTCGTCAGCATAGTTATGTTTGTTCCATCATCCAGAGGCAAAGCCGGTGTAGAAGGCGGCCGGCCGTAAATTATATCGGTTCTCGTCAAACCCATCGCTTCGAGTTGATGCACTTTGTTTTCAGAGCTTCCCAACGCCCCGAAAACGCCGCCGTAAATGATTATATTCCCCTGATTGTTCTGAAACCGAAACGTGATCGGATTCCGCTGAGACATAGCATCTTGCCGGGTTTCCCGCAAAAGCGTAACGATTTCTCTCTGCATTCCGCCAAAACGCATCAACCGGCGGGAAGACATTATCTGAGGTATGGCAATGACCAGGATGATCGAGATCACCAGCAAAACTATGACCAACTCCGGTAATCCGATACCTCTCTGAGACTTAAAGTAATCCCCTTTACTTTTAAGATAGTTCATTTTTTTTTGAGTTGTGTGCGGCTTTTTATGTATGGCTTATTGTCGTCAGTTTTTTGTTCGGAAAACAATGTTTTCTCTAAGTAATCAAAAGGAGTAATAACGTTGTTTTTCCAGAAAAAATAAGGTTAAACAGGCTCTATAATTAAGGAAATTGAAGGGGAATTAAAATCTTTTGAAAATTATTCAAATAAATTGCTCCCGTCAAATTTCCGGAAAAATCTGACGGGAGCTAAAGTAAGAAACAAATTCTTATACATTAGATTACCAATTCATTTTCTAAAAGAAGTTCTGCTCGCCGCAATTCAAAACGGCCTCTTCCGAAATTGCCTTCGACCGACAGGATCATTGCCAGAAAATAATCTTCGCTGACAATCCGTATGATAAACATTTCCCGGTCGGTTGAGATCGTCATTTCATTGAGTTTGCCGATTCCCGTATAATCATTCTTGCGTCTTGCATTTCTGATCAACGATGTGTATTCCGCAACGGCGATGTCGTAATTGCCATCGGTTGCTTCATCCCGCCAAACTTTTTCAACGGCTATTCCGTCAAAACCCATTATCAAAACACCCTTACAACCTTCGGTGTGGTTCAATATGTCTTGCAGAACTTCTCTAAACATACATACATATTACTACCGATTGCCGGTTTTGCCTACACCGTTCTGCGATTGATTGGTGCTGCCTTGCGGGTTGTTATTGGCAGGCGGCACAGCGTTGTTATTTCGCGGTTGGGTCGGTGTCGTATTTTCCGGCAGAGAATTTGACGGCGGATTGCCGAGCGGAACAGGTTGCAGCAGAGTCGTCGAACTCGGTGCCGTATCAACCGTGCCGGAAGTCGGCATCCCGTTGTAATCCGGTCGGTAAATTCTCGGAGTAATAAAGAAGATCAGTTCATTCGTGTCGCGGGCAACGCGTTTGCGTTGGAACAGCCAACCAAAGATCGGAATTCTTGAAAGTCCGGGGGTGCGGTCTTTGATCTCGCTTTCCGAGTCGAACAGAGCACCGCCGACAACCGTTGTTCCGCCATCGGGAACCATCACTTCGGTCTGCATTCGCTGAACGTTGATCGGCGGAGCCTCCTCACCACTGCCCGGCGGAACCGAATTATTTTCAGCCACGACATTCAGGATAACCGTTCCGACATTCGTGATCTGCGGGGTCACGGCAAGTCTTAAGGGAACGGGAACATATTCGGTCGTCGCGACAATAGCATCACCCTCGCCGCTAAACGGTTGAACTGTTTTGATCGGAATTTGCTGACCGCTTTCGATCGAAGCCGAGCGGTTATTCAAAGTCGTGATGCGCGGCGTAGCGATCGTTTTGGCTTGTCCCTTTTGCTCTCCGGCAGAGATCAAAGCACTGAGCTGAGTCGTTCCGATGGCACTTGTCACCAAAGAAATTATCGAATTAGCTGAAAATGAAAAATCTGACGAAGCACTAGAGGTATCTCCATTGCTGTTAAATGCCGTTGCCGAGAGCGTAATACCCAGATCACGGCTGAACGAGCGGGTGGCCACGACGATGCGGGATTCGATCTCAACTTGCGGAGCGGGTTGATCGAGATAATATACGAGTTTACGGAGTGCCGCGATATTTTCTTTGACATCGGTAATGATGAGCGTGTTGCTGCGTCCGTCAACTTCGACCGTTCCGCGACGCGAAAGGCGTTTTTTAACGATCCCTAAAATTCCCTGATCGCCGCCGCCGCCGGCACTACCGCCGCCGCCGCCACCGCCGCCCATACTGCTCGAGCCGCCTGTGAAACCGCCTGCTCCGCCGGTCGCCGCACCGCCCAAAGTTCCCGATGCACGCGCATAATTCAAGCGGACGAATTCCGTATAAAGCGGGGATTTATCGAGCTGGGCTTCATCAATCGCCGCCTGGAGTTCTCTTTCTTTTGCCAGAGTTGCCTGTTCGGCAATGCGGAGGATCGGACCGTTGACCTGCACATCCAATTCCTGAGATTTCAGAATCGAATCAAGGGCGATATTCCAGGGAACATTGCTGACATTGATGGTCACGGGGACGGCACTGACGGATTTGTCAATGACAAAATTTATTCCGTACTGTTCGGTGATATAGTTTAAGATATCGCGGATGTCCGCATTAACTACGTTCAAACTGATCGGTTCGCCTCTGAAATCCGAGTTGCGATAAAGTTCACCTTGATTTTGCGGATCGGTAACTTGTGCCAACGCCGAAAGCGTCAGACAAAATGTAATTACTAAAAGCAGTAAGACTTTTGAGCCTCGACTGTTTGTTTTTTTAAGAAAAGTCATTGTTTCTTACCTCACAAAATTGTTTCTTTATATTTAAAGATTTGGTTAGTCTGAGTTGTTTGATAGAAGCAGGCGTACCTCGATGTAGAACTTTCCGAAGTGACGCCGAACTTCTTGAAATTTTCGGAGCGTTTTAGGGACGCTTACGGTTTTTTGAAACACGTTTTTTGCCTTTTTTACCGCGTTCTGTTTTTCCTTTTGCTGAATCCTTTTCGTCTTCGGACGGCTGGTTGTTCATTTCATCGAGCGGTGAAACGATGACGCCCGGCGTATTCGTATTCGAGTTCGGCGTATTGTTGTTCGCCGCTTCCGTTCGGCGTCCGTCCTGCGGTGGATCATACGGCTCGGTCGTCGGCGATGTCCCTTGAACTTCCTGCCGGATCGAATACTGCCGCAAAGGTTTGTTTTCGACCGACGAAACGAACTTGTTATT
>JBGTRS010000200.1:0-7921 GCA_041940665.1 Pyrinomonadaceae bacterium
AATTCGGCGGGATGGGACACACCGCCGGAATGCATACTCAAAACCGCGATGCCGCGATCCGTTACGGTCAGCAGATGCCTGCCGCAAGGGTTGTGATAAATTCACCGACGACGCACGGGGCGATCGGATTCTCGACCGATCTGCCGCCTTCGATGACTTTAGGCTGCGGTTCCTGGGGCGGAAATGTCACATCCGACAATGTTTCACCGCATCATCTGATGGACATCAAGCGGGTCGCCTTTGAAACAAGACCGGTTTCTATCGGTGTTTCCGCTCAAGAACTCAAAGACCAAAGTCCGAAGACCAAAGACCGAACCATAAAACGCGAGGAGATCGCTTCGATCGTGGATAGGTTTTTAAGTCAAAAAATACAGGAAACTCCGAAGGTTGAGCCTGCCCCTGAAAATGAAGCACAGCAAAAACAAACGATAATCCATCATTTTGCCAAGGATGAAAACAAAAACGGTTCGAACCCCGAAGCGGTTGATTTTGTCAGCGAAGATGATGTTCGTGAAGCCTTGAAAAAAGGCGAAAAAATTTATATCACGAAAAAAACGATCATCACTCCGGCGGCGAAGGACTTGGGAGAAGAAAAGGAAATCTTCGCCAACATTTGAAATTTTATCCTTTGGCATTAGATAATGAATGTTGCTTCAGTCGCCAACCGGCTATCGAAAACTTACTAAATAAAAAATGGCTGAAACTTTAGTAAAAGATCAGGTTTGTAATGCGTGCGGTTCGGAGATCCGTCCGCATTCGCTTTTCTGTTATCACTGCGGCGGTGCTCTGCAGGCCGAGGATTTTCCGAAAGAAAAGAATGACGAGAACGAGCAAGATGTGAGCGACGCCTGGTTTCGTGACGATCTGACGGAAAATCAAACGGATGAAAAAGAGGAATCCGTTGAGAACCGTTCGGAAATTGATTCGAAAGAAGAAGAAAAAGCGGAAGAAATTGAAGAAGAAGATAAAGCGGAAGAAATTGAAGAAGACGACGAGATCGAAAAACCGACAGAAGATCTGGAAACGGTTCTGAGTGAAAAAAAATCCGCCGAAACGCTTTTGGATGATGACGCTGAAAACACGGAAAGCGAACAGGATCAGGTTAAATCGAAACCTTTTGAGGAAAATGATTTTGAAAAACCGAAAACGGATGCCAAATTAATGACGGCTTCGGCTCTGCGGAATCGAAGTAAACCGTCGCGTCTGAAATTGGTCGAAATTCAATGGGAAGAACGCGAAAGTTCGCCGAACCTCTGGTTTATCATCATCGCTTTGGTTTTGGTGGGTTTGGCTGGTGCATTGATCTATATCTCTTTTTATCTTAAATAAAAATGGAAATTGCGGTCGGCGTATTTTTTCTAGCGATATTTTTAGGAGCCGGATTTTTGGGGCTTTTAATTTTTATTCTTTACAAATTATTTAAGAAAAAGTAATACCAAGTTCCGCGAATAATCTAAAAAAAAATTTAACCAAAATGTCAGTAGCCCGACCGTGAGGAAGGGCTTTTTAGATGAGTTTCTCTGTGATTGCCGGATTTCGAGTCTCGCTCAAAAAGCCGCTCCCTCATGGTCGGGCTACTGACATTTTTTTATTTTTTTAACTTACCGCTCAATTATCCTTGTTTTGGAGAGTCGGCGGAGCATTCGAATCTTTTTCGGCAACCCGGCCGGTTCTGGTGATGGCGATGCGTTTTTCGTTTTTCGGACCGTCCTTGACGACGACTTTGATATTTCGGAATGATCCGTCTTTGCGGTCGTTGGTCGGCGTATAGCTGATCAGATATTGAGTGCGGAGTTCGCTGGCAATATCTCTGGCGATTCCGTCGAGTTCCGATAAAGAGTTCGGAAAATAAGCCTTTCCGCCCGTTTCAGTGGCGAGTTTATCCAAAAAGTTCCTGGCTTTTTTCTGCGGACTTTTACGGATAAAACCCCCTTCGCTTTCCAGTTCATTGATAAAACCGACCGCATAGATCTGCACATCGGCTTCCCGCAGAAGGTCGAAAAGCTGTTCTTCCTTGTAAAAACTTGCCCGGTCTTCGCCGTCCGAAACCAGGATCAAAGCCCGCCGTTTGCGGTCGTTTGAATCATTTGATTTTTGGAAATCGTCAACTCGTTCGGCCGCCAGATAGATCGCATCAATGATCGAGGTCTGACCGCCTTCGATATACATATTATCTAATGCGTCGAAAAGTTCGGTCTTGTCGCTCGTAAAATCCTGCAAAATTTCGATCTTGTCAGAACTGACAAAACGGATGACACCGGTCGAGTCCTCGGGTTTGTTTGTGCCGACGATGGTTTTGCTGGCTTCGATGACTTTTTCAAGTTGAAAGCGAAGCGATCCCGAATTATCAATGACGAGTGCGTAATTGGTCGGAACTTCCTCTTTGGAAAAATAGGAAATATTTTGTTGTTGCCTATCTTCAAAAATTTGAAAATCATTTTGAGTAAGATTTGAAATCGGGCGATTAAAACGGTCAACCACACGGACATTCAAGTTGACAAGTTCTTCATTGATAACAATCGGTTCATCATCTTCGGCGATGGTCGGTTTGGGGGAAACCGTCGGAGAAGGCTGAGCGGTTTCGTCGGTCGTCTGTGCCTTTGAAACGGCAAAATTGAATATGGAAAAACTTGCACTCAAACAAAATACAACAGCGAGCAAATATAGATTTTTAAGTTTTCGATTCATTGGTTTTGTCTATTCAAATGTTAAATTAACGGATATTTGATCTCGGAGTGGCATAATAACCAGTCCGGTGTCTGACACTTAGACGCGGAAGTCCTCTCGGGGGTTTGATTTTAACTTTCACTTTGTGCCATTCGCCGTTCGGTTCAAAATTTGTCGGGACATAACCGATCGAATACTGATGTCTGAGTTCAAGAGCGATGCGTTCAAAAATTTCGTCCATTTCGACAGCCGTATTCGGATAGAAGGATTTTCCGCCCGTAACATTTGCCAGTTCATCCAGATATGATTGTCCCTGAATGCCTTCCAGACTCGTGTTGTCTTTTGTTCCCAGAATTCCGACCGAATAAATGACGACGTCGGATTCCTTCATCAGACGGCGGACTTCTTTGAAGTTATAGCGTGAAGCATTATCCTGTCCGTCGCTGATTATCAAAATCGCTTTCTTTTGGTGAGTGCCGCGGGTGACCCGTTCGACCCCTAAATAGCAGGCATCGTATAGTGCCGTGTTGTGTTTCGGTTCGACCAACGTAAGTTTATTCAAAACGGCTTCACCGTCGCGGGTTCGGTCCATCAAAAGCTGAGCCCGTTTGTTAAATGCGATCAGGAAATACTCGTCCCGCGGATGGCTGGTGTTGATAAACCGCGAGAGAGCGTTTCTCGCTTTGGCAATTTTATCGCCGGTCATCGAACCCGAGACATCGAACAAAATTCCGATCGAAACCGGAGCGTCCGTGTCGCTGAAGAATATGATATCTTGCTTTTCTTTGTCGTCATAAATGGTGAAGGCATCTTCCGTCAGTCCCGTCACATAACGTCCGTAATAATCGGTGACGGTCAGTGTCAAAGTAACCAAATCCTGTTGAATATCAATCGTTCCTCTTTTATCATCCTGACCTTGAATCGGCACTGTCGGTTGGGGTTCGGGATCTTGCGGGAAAACCGAAAACGCGGAAAATAGAGCGATGAGTAGGACAAAACACAACCGATTAACAACACCTAATCGGCTCAGAAATTCTTTTACAGCCATAATATCTCCTGTTAGACCTTTATTATTATATTAAGAAACCTTTATCGTTGATGCAAGATAATTTTTATGATGCTTCATATTTATAATATGTTGTTTGACCGGAAATATTCCAGAAAATTATTTGCGTGTGCAACTTTTTCGCTTCAAAAAGCGTGGTATAATTTCGAGTTGTTAGTCGTCACTGGTCAGTCGTCAGTTGTTTTATTTTGAGACTTAAAACTTATGAAAACGACTTAATTCTTTATTAGCAACTGACAACGAACAACTAACCACGAACCACGAACAACTAACCACCAACAAGATTATGGCTGAATACATTTGTCGTTTAGGAACTCCTTCGGGCGAGGTTGTCACCAGAGTTGTCGAAGCCACAACCAGCAAGGATGCGAGAACCCAACTGGAAGGCGAAGGATTCCGGGTTTTTACGGTTTCGTCCGCTGAAAAAGGTCTGTCGGCGGTGTTGCCCGGCGGCGGTTCTTCCGGGAAAGGCCGCGTCAAGCCTTCGGATTTTTTGCTTTTCAACCAACAGCTTTCGGCACTTTTGCGGGCCGGTATTCCGGTTTTGCAGGCGATCGGTCTGCTTCGTCAGCGTTCCGCGTCTTCGACCTTGAGAACGATCCTCGCGGACGTCGAGGAAAAAATTAAAAGCGGGGTGCCGCTCTCGGAAGCCTTCGAAATGCAGGGCGTTTTTCCGAAGATCTATACGGCTTCGATCCTCGCGGGTGAGAGAAGCGGAGCGTTGGATGAGGTTTTGGCCAGATATGTGGATTATCTGAAACGCAGTGTGAGCATCTCCCGCAAACTTCGCGGGGCGTTGGCGTATCCGGCGTTTTTGCTGGCGGCCGCCATCGGAATGGTTGCCTTTCTGGTTTTGTATATCGTGCCGCGGATGTCGAATCTTTTTGAAGGACTAAGCACTTCGCAAGGGTTGCCGACCGTCACGGTCTTTGTTCTGGCGGTTTCCAAAACCTTAGCGACAAATATCTGGTGGCTTTTGCCTCTGCTTTTGATCGTTCTGTTTATGCTTTATATCTGGCTCAGAACGGCCAGCGGAAAACTGGTTCTGCATAATTTTTTGCTGAGATTGCCGCTCGTCGGAAATTTGATCAGACAAATAACCGCCGCTCAGCTTTCGCGTTCGCTTTCGACTTTGATCTCCGGCGGAATAACGATTCCCGATTCGTGGGACATCTCCTCGCAGGCGATCACGAATCTCGAATTACGCCGCCGCAGTCAATCGGTTCTGCCGATGATCCGCGAGGGAAGAAGTTTTACGGAATCTTTGCAACAAGCGAATTGGATGCCCGAACTGGGTCTGGATATGATCGGTATCGGTGAAAACTCGGGAAGTCTTAAAGAAATGCTCGATGAGGTGGCGAATTTTTACGATGCGGAGGCGGAAGTCCGGCTTCAGCAATTGACAACGCTTTTAGAGCCGATCATTCTGGTCTTTATGGCCGGAATCGTCATAATGATCCTGCTGGCGATCTATTTGCCGATCATTCAGACGATCTCATCGGGACCTTTTGGAGCGAGATAAGAAGGGGAGACACGGAGAAAGGGAGTAGGGGAGATTAATTCTTCTGTTAAAAAATGGAAAATCAAACAAACGGAAATAATCAGACGGAAAGAAGCGATGTGATGACCTCATCGCCGAAGATCGAGATAAACGAGTTTTTGGAAAACGAACCGCCGGAAGTGACGGCCGCAAAAAAAATGGCGAAGCGGTACCGCTTACCGTACATCGACCTCTTGCCGCCGGACAAGGAATCGCCGATTGATTACGACGAACTGGCGAGAATTCCGGTTGATCTGATGCTCAGAAATGAGTTTGTCCCCTTGCGGCGGGAAGGCAGAAACCTCCACGCGGCGATGTCCGATCCGACAAATCTCGAAACCCTGGACGAACTCGAAAACGCTCTCGATGTCCGCATCATTCCGTATGTGGCGACGAGCGGTGCGATTGATGTCGTTTTGAAAAAAGGCGACGCGACGCAGAGAGTGATGCAGGAAGCGGCTTCGACCTTTAAGATCTCGCTCGTCAAAGAAACCGAACAGGGCGAAGAGGTTTTGGATCTTGACCGGTTGGCGACGGATTCGGATATGTCGCCGATCATCAAACTCGTTGATACGATCATCTACAATGCGATGGAATCAAGGGCTTCCGACATCCACATCGAAACCCGCGAACGCGATGTGCAGGTCAAATTCCGGATTGACGGTGCGTTGTATGCAAAGGTTGATCCGATCGATATCGCCTTTCATCAGACTTTAATTTCGCGGATCAAGGTTATGTCCGAACTCGACATCGCGGAAAGAAGAATTCCGCAGGACGGCCGGTTCAGAGTCCGATACAAGGGCCGCACGGTGGATTTCCGGGTTTCGATCATGCCGACGATCTACGGCGAAGATGCCGTCATCCGGATTCTCGATAAAGAACAGATTTCCGAAGAATTCAAGAATTTGAGTCTCGATGTCGTCGGGTTCGATGCTTACGACCTCGAAAGGTTCCGGCATTTTATCAAAGAACCATACGGGATGGTTTTGGTGACCGGGCCGACCGGTTCGGGTAAAACGACGACGCTCTACGGTGCTCTGAACGAGATCAGCAATGTCGAGGATAAGATCATCACGATCGAAGACCCGGTCGAGTATCAGCTTCACGACATCGTCCAGATTCCCGTCAACGAGAAAAAAGGATTGACGTTCGCAAGAGGTTTGCGTTCGATTCTGCGTCACGATCCCGATAAGATTATGGTCGGAGAGATTCGCGACGAAGAAACCGCCGATATTGCCATCAATTCCGCCCTGACCGGACACCTCGTCTTTACGACCGTCCACGCCAACAATGTGATTGATGTGATCGGACGTTTTCTGAATATGAACGTTGACCTCTACAACTTCGTCGCTTCGCTCAACTGCGTTCTCGCCCAGAGACTCGTCCGCGTTCTGTGTCCGACCTGCAAACGTCAGTATCAGCCGCCGCAGGAGGAATTTGTCGAATCGAACCTCGACATTGAAAAATATAAAGACCGGACATATTTTATGAATGTCGGTTGCGATGCCTGCAATCACACGGGCTACCGCGGCCGAACGGCGATTCACGAACTGCTCGATATGTCGGATTCGATCAGAGAAATGATTATTGACCGCCGTCCGGGTTCGGAGATTCGCCGGCAGGCGGAAAAAGAAGGGCTTTCAAGTTTGCGGCAATCCGCCATAAAAAAAGTATTTATGGGAATCACGACCTTGCACGAGATCAATCGCGTCACTTTTGTGGACTAAATTTAGATTTTATTAAACTTTAAAAGTTTGCAAATCGAAGGGTTTAGATACAAAATGTTTATTTGAAGTCCCCGACGAATCTTTTTGAAACTTTGAACCGACAAACGCGTGTAAAATTTTCGAAGAACAACTTTTTTTGTTTTCCAACAAAACTTAAAACCGGATAAAAATTATTATGAGAAAATCAGCCAAATTTCGTTTTCTAGTTACGTTCATCATGCTTCTCAGTCTGCTTTCACCGACGGCGGTTTTGGCGGTTGGCGAGGGTAAAAAGCATTTTAAGAAGGGATTGAAGCACGAAAATGCCGAGGAATGGGATAAAGCGGCGGAAGAATTTGCGTTGGCGGTCGCCGACAATCCGAAAAATCCCGAATATCGTCTGCATTACCGCCGGGCTTTATTCAATGCCTCGCAGATGTTTATGAAAAAAGGCCGACTGCACGCCGAAGAAAAAGATTATGAAGCGGCTTACGTCGCTTTTCGAAAGGCCTACGCCTTTGATCCCGTCAATGAACTCGCCAAAGCGGAAATGGAACGGATGCTCCGGTTGCAAAAAGATTTGATCGAAGGCGATGATAAGAACGCGACGGACGGCGACGTGAAATTAATTAACACATCCGCCGGCGGTACGGACATTCCGAATGATGTCGTCATACCGCAACGCTATGAGGTTTTAAGAAATGTCGTTCATCCGAACCCGTTTCCGCTGATGACTCTGATCCGGGAGTTGGCTGAAAGTCTGGATTTGAATGTTCTGTTTGATTCGGGGTCGCAAGAATTTCGGCCGAATTCCAATGCAAAAATTACGATTCAGTTAAAAAATGTAACGGCGGCCCAAGCTCTCGATGCGATCTTTTTGCAGGAAAATCTCTTTTTTGAAAAGGTCGGTCCAAGAACGATTCTGGTCGCCTCGAACGCCCG
>JBGTRS010000201.1:0-7862 GCA_041940665.1 Pyrinomonadaceae bacterium
TGGTGTGCGTCTTCCAGCCGCCGCGGCGAAACGCCGCGACGCCGACGGCGGCCAGCAGCACCTGGCGCTCGCTGGCGCCGTCCGCCGGGACGACGCGCAGCACCGACGGCTTGCCGACGGGGAGGGTCCCGGTCTTGTCCACCACGAGCGCGTCAACGGTCTGCATCCGCTCGATCTGGAAACAAGGGTTTTGCAGGCTCTCGACAAAGTGCGTCCCTATCTGCAATCGCACAAGGGAAATGTCGAACTGCTCGGCATCAGCGATGAAGGTTTTATCAAACTAAAATTACAGGGCAGTTGCGACGGTTGTGCTTCCTCGGCGATGACTCTGAAACTCGCCATCGAAGAAGCGATCTATGAATTTGCCCCGGACGTTGCGGGCTTGCAGGTTGAAGGTGTGGTTGAAGAAAAAGCGGCTTCGCCGTTCGTCCAGATCGAACCGGCACAAAGAAACGGGGCGGCCAAAGACGGAGCCTGGAAGGAAGTCAGCGGTTTGATCCCGCTCGATGAAGGTGTCGTCAAGTCAATTGAAGTTTCAAAGCGTCCCGTAATTTTCTGCCGCATCGGTGAAACATTTTATGCTTACAACGATACCTGTCCCGAATGCGGAAGTTCGATGCGGGATTCTTCGATGAACCGGACGGCTTTGATCTGCTCGACCTGTCAGGGACGTTTTGACGTCATGCGGGCCGGACGCGGTTTGGACAAACCCGATCTCTATCTCGAACCGTTTCCCCTGCTCGTCGAGCAGGGACAGGCGAAAATTGCCTTGCCCGTTTAAGAAACAGCTTTAGATATTAGATAAAAAAATAACCTAATAACTAATATCTGATTTCTAAAATCTAAAAGATTATGTATTCGTCGCCATCAAAAAACAGTGCTTTCAGGAATCTGCGACGTTTCGTCCGCGAGCGTCAGCCGGTTGAAAAATGCGAACTGTGCGGTCAGGTGCTGAGGCCTTTGCATCAGCATCTGATCGATCCGGTTTCCCGGGAGATCGCCTGTTCGTGCGACGCCTGTTCGCTTTTGTTCACGACGGGCGACGGAAAATACCGAAGAATCCCGCGTCAGACTCGTTTTTTGAAAGATTTCGATTTATCCGACGCCCAATGGGAAAGTCTTCTGATCCCGATCAATATGGCTTTCTTTTTTTACAGCAGTTCGGCGGAAAAAACGGTCGCCTTTTATCCGAGTCCGGCGGGAGCCACCGAATCGCTTTTACCGCTTGAGGCTTGGGAAGAAATTACAAACGCAAATCCGGTCTTGAAAGAATTAGAAAACGACACCGAAGCCTTGCTCGTCAACCGCGTTTCAAAAAACGACCTTCAGCATTACATCGCCCCGATTGATAAATGCTACGAATTGACGGGTTTGATCCGGGCCTACTGGCAGGGACTTGGCGGCGGAAAAGAAGTTTGGGATGAGATCACGAAATTTTTTGATGAATTGAAAAAACACGCGAGGATTGTTGAAGGAAATTAATGCCTGATTTGAATTTTGAAATTATCGGAGCGGAAACGCTTAAATACGCGGCTAATCCGCAGATCGCTTTTAAGTTGAAGATCGGGAACGAAAGTTCTGAACAGGCGATTCACACCATCGTTTTGCAATGTCAGATCCAAATCGAAGCGGTGCGAAGGCGTTACAATGAAAGTGAACAAAAGCGTCTGCGGGATCTCTTTGATGAACCGGAGCGTTGGAGTCAGACCTTGCGGACAATGCTCTGGACGCACACGAATACGACTATTCCGGGATTTTCCGACCAGATCGTCGCCGATCTGCCGGTGCATTGCACGTATGATTTCAACATCGGGGCGACGAAATATTTTGCCGCGTTGGAAGACGGCGAGATTCCGCTTCTTTTTCAATTCAGCGGGACGATCTTTTATGCGGGAACGGGCGGGATGCTCCAGGTCGGGCAGATCTCCTGGACGAAAGAGGAAAAATACCGTTTGCCCGTCAAAGTCTGGCAGGAAATGATGGCGGCTTATTATCCGAATGTCGCCTGGCTGGCTGTGCGGAAGGACGTTTTTGAAAGATTGCTTGAGTATAAAACAAAACACGCGATCCCGACTTTTGAGCAAGCCTTGGAGCGTCTGATTCCCGAATCGGAAGATGCGGAAATTATAGATGAAACGGAAATAATTGAAGACCAGATACATTGAAATTATCGAAAAAAGCTGTCGAAGACAGCGGAGTACTTGTAGCCCATATCGCCAGATATGGGTGTTGAAAAAAAGAAGTAATCAAAGCTATCGAAGATAGCGACATAAAAAAATATGCCGCTGTTTTCAACGGCTTTAATTCTTATTGATTGATTTCCCACGGTTTGCACCGTGGGTCATAAATATACCGTCAACTTCGTTGACTAAAAAAATGAATCTCGAACTCGTCAAAAAAATCACCGATGCCGTCCTTTACGAAGGCTATATGCTCTATCCGTATCGGGCGTCGGCGACAAAAAACCGGCAACGCTTTAACTGGGGCGTTTTAACGCCCGAAAGTTACAGCCTTGCCCAAAACGGTACGGAACGCTGGCACTTGCAAACGGAAGTTTTGATCGAAGCGGACGAAAAAACCGAGATTGACCTGAAAGTCCGTTTTCTCCATCTCATCGAAAGAGAAATTTATAAATTAAATCGGGAAACGGGCGAATTTGAATCCGTCGCTTCGATGGATATTGACGGGAAGATCTTTCAAGCCTGGCAGGAAGCCTCCGAACGCGAGGCGGAAATTTCAGGGATTAAGATAAACGGGTCGAAACAAATTGATTTTTCATTTCCGGCAAATAAAGAGTCGGAAGAATTAAAAAATGCGGACGGCGAAACGATCGGAAAGATCGTCCGCGTTCGGAAGGAGATTAAGGGAAAGATAGAAGTTTCGGTTTCCGGCCTGAAAGATTCTGTTTATAAAATTTCCGTCAAAGTTGCAAACACGACCGGCTTTGAAAATGCCGAACGGAAAAGCCGCGATGAGGCTCTGGCACATTCGCTCGTTTCGGCCCACACGGTTTTGACGGCGAAAGACGGAAAGTTTATATCGCTTTTAGAGCCGGAAGAAAAATACATTGAGGCAGTCGAACAGCTTGAAAACGAGGGCGTTTATCCGATCCTGATCGGCGAAAACGGTGATGAGCGAGATTGTATTTTGGCTTCGCCGATAATTCTCTACGATTACCCCGAGATCGCTCCCGAAAGTCCGGGCGATCTGTTTGATAATGCGGAGATTGACGAGATTTTGACTTTACGGATTATGACGATGACCGATGAAGAAAAACGCGAGATGTCCGGCATTGATGAAAAGATGAGGCAGATTCTCGAACGCACGGAAAACATCACCGCCGAACAATTGATGCAGATGCACGGAACCTTGCGTGAGCCGCGTGCTTTTGAAACAAGGTTTGAAGACAGCGAGGAAAAGGGCGAAGCCGCCGGAAAATAACTTATGAACGAACTCGATTGGCATCTACTGGAAGACAAAACACCGCTCGACACGGTGGAAGTTGACGGAATTCCTTTGAAAAAAGGCGACACGGTGCGATTAAAACCGAAAGCGGGCGGCGATATTTTTGATGTCGCCCTGGCGGGCAAGACCGCGACGATCGAAGCGATCGAGCAGGATTATGACAACAACATCCATTTTGCCGTCGTTTTAACCGACGATCCGGGCAGAGATCTGGGAATGCTCCGCCAACCCGGCCATCGTTTCTTTTTTACGCCCGAAGAGGTCGAACCGTTTATGCCGGAAGAATTTGAAGGATTGGATTAAATGACGAGACGACCGAGCATTTTATTAGCCTGCATCGGCAACATATTTCACGGCGACGATGCTTTCGGCGTCGAGGTCGCTAAAAGTTTAGCCGTTCGCGATCTGCCGGAAAATGTCAAACTTTTTGATTACGGCATCCGCGGTTTCGATCTCGCCTTCGCACTGGTTGACGGCTACGATATCACGGTCTTTGTTGATGCGATGAAGCGGAATGAACCGCCCGGAACGCTCTATGTTTTTGAACCGGATCTGAGCGAGATTGACGGGGCGGAAACGAATAACGCGATGATCGAAACGCACGGACTGAACCCGATGAAGGTTTTGAGTATGGCGAAAGGTATGGGAGCAAAATTCGGAAAACTTCTGGTCGTCGGTTGCGAACCGGAAACTCTGGGCGGCGAACACGGGATGATGGGTTTGAGCGACGCCGTTCAAGCCGCTATCGAACCGGCCGTTGAAAGAATTATTTCGCTGATTGAAGAATTAAATAACGAACATCAAACGGCGGCGGCTTAAAAAAAGCCGATGCCTGAAATTAATCAACAAGGGAAGGAAATAAAAATTATGGAACAAGAAAAATCTTTACAGAGAAAAGAAGATGAGGGGCTTAGTGTCAGTGCGTGGCAGATTTTCAGCGGCGTCGTGCTTATTTTGAGCGGGCTTTTGATCATCTTGAGTCTGCCGGACATTAAGCGTTATATCAAGATCACTAGAATGTAATTTGCGGTTTTTTTTCCGGAAATTGCGAGGAGGTGAATGAACTATGGATTGGATGATCGTTCTTTACGTCGCCGGAGGCTTGATGCTTTTGTTTTTCGCGATCTTATTCGTGATGAGTCTTCCCAGCATTATGAGATATATCAGGATCAGCAAGATGTAATTTTCGGTAACTGAACAAAAAAAATTAGAGAGGTAAAAAATGGGACAAGAAAATAACGGCTCTTCCGATAACAGAGACACTTTATATTTGATGGGCGGAATTGCTCTGATGGTTCTCGGGGCGGGCTTGGTGATGACGAACAAAAATGTCCGCGAAGCCGTCAACGCCGGAGTTGCATCGGTTCTGCCCGGCTTGCAGGGCAAACTCGGCTTTGATATTTCCGGCATCGGTGAAGATGTCCAACGCTATATGAAACTGAAATCAATGTAGGATATGGGCGAAAATTTAGCGACATACAAACTGGACGCCGGCGAAAGCTCGTTCACGGTGCAGGCTTTTGCCGACGGCTTCTTAAAAGGCTTCGGACACGATCCGACCGTCGGCATCAAAAATTTTTCGGGCGAAGCGAAATTCGATCCCGAAAGTTTGAAAAATGCCGAACTGCGGATCGAAGTTGATGCCAAATCGCTCGAGGTCGTTGATGACGTCAAGGAAAAAGATGTTGACGAGGTTGAAAAAACGATGCACGAAGACGTTCTGGAATCTTCAAAATATCCCGAAATAGTTTTTCAAAGCACTGACATCACGACCACGCGGATAATTCCCGGACGCTATAAAGCCAAGATCATCGGCGATCTGACCCTGCACGGCGAAACCAATAAGGGGCTTTGGATCATGGCTCAACTTTTTCTGGAAGATGACGGCAAGATCCGGGCGAAAGGCGATTTTAAGATCAAACAAACGAGCTACGGCATCAAGATCGTCAAGGTCGCCGCCGGAGGTTTAAAGCTCAAAGACGAGCTGAAATTTAATTTTGATCTGGTCGGACACAAACAGTGAACAGTCAGCAGTTATCAGTCAGCAGGTTTTTTTGATAACTGTTCACTGATAACTGATAACTGAAAAAGTTAATTGATGACTGATGACTGTTCACTGTTCACTGAAAAAGATGCACGAACTTTCAATCGCCTTAAATATGATCGAGATGGCAACCGATGAGTTGAAAAAAAACGGCGGAAAGAGAGTTGCCGCTCTGCACTTAAAACTCGGAAGTCTTTCGGGGGTGGTCAAAGACGCTTTGCTTTTTTCGTGGGAAATCGCCTGTCAGGGAACTTCGCTGGAAGGTTCAAAACTCGTCATCGAAGATGTTCCGGTCATCGTGCATTGCGAAAATTGCGGTGAAGACAAAAGGCTCGATGAGGTCAACAAGATGTTTTGTCCGGTCTGCAAAACCGCAACACCGCAGATTTTGCAGGGTAAAGAATTATTGGTAACGGCTTTGGAGATTGTTTGATGAGCGAACCCAGACTGATCGAAGTCAGAAAAAACGTCCTGAAACAAAATGATGTTTTAGCGAGAGAATTGCGGGAAAAATTCCGCCAGGCGGGAGTTTTCTGTGTCAGTCTGGTTTCAAGTCCGGGTTCGGGCAAGACGGCGTTTCTGGAAAAAACTCTGTCGATGTTAAAAGAGGATTTCCGCGTCGCCGCCCTTGTCGGTGATCTTGCTACCGATAACGACGCCGAACGTCTCGCCCGTGCCTCTGCTCCGGTTAAACAAATTACGACGGGAACGGTCTGTCATCTCGAAGCCGAAATGGTCAGAAATTCTTTGGAGGATTGGAATTTAGCGGAACTCGATTTTCTGTTTATCGAAAACGTCGGCAATCTCGTCTGTCCTTCAAGCTACGATCTCGGCGAAGAGTTGCGGGTCGTTTTAATGAGCGTGACGGAAGGCGAAGATAAACCTTTAAAATACCCGACTATTTTTAACTCCGCCGACATCGCCGTCATTACCAAAATCGACATCGCCGCCGCGGTCGAGTTTGATTCGAACAAAGCTAGGACGAGTATAAATTCCGTCCGTCCCGGCATGAAAATTTTTGAACTCTCTGCAAAAACGGGCGAAGGGATGGATGAATGGCTTGAGTTTCTAAAAGAATACAAATTTGTAAAATCTGCAACGATTTTACAAACAGCAGAAAGTGCTTAAGATCGTATGACCACGCGAACTCAAATCTTGGTGAAAGGAATTGTTCAAGGGGTCGGTTTTCGCCCCTTTATTTATTCGCTTGCCCGAAACCGTTCGCTCAAAGGTCAGGTTTTTAATAATTCAAACGGCGTTTTAATAGATGTCGAAGGAAATGATGTTTCGATCCAAACCTTTATTGATGAAATAAAAACCAACGCTCCGCCGCTTTCGTTTATCGAATCGGTTGAATTTCAAAATCTTTTCGATACCGCCGATTTTCAGGATTTCCGAATCATCGAAAGCAGTTCAAACGGCGAAAGATTTACGCCCGTTTCGCCCGATGTTTCCGTATGCGAAGACTGTCTGCGGGAAATGTTTGACGAAAATAACCGGCGTTTTCTCTATCCATTTATCAACTGCACGAACTGCGGGCCGCGTTTTACGATCATCAAAGACATTCCATACGACCGCGAAGTGACGACGATGCGGGAATTTGAGATGTGCGACGCGTGTCGCACCGAATATGAAAATCCTTTGGACAGAAGATTCCACGCCGAACCGACCGCCTGCTCTGATTGCGGTCCGAATGTTTGGTTTATTTCACCGCAAAGACGCAAAGACGCAAAGAAAAATATCCAAGCTATTTTTCAAACACGGGACGCTTTAATGAAAGGTGAAATTGTCGCCATCAAAGGCATCGGCGGTTTTCATCTGGCATGCGATGCGAGAAATGGAAAGGCCGTAGAAACTCTGCGGGAAAGAAAAGGACGGATTGATAAACCTTTTGCCGTGATGGTCAAGGATTTAGAGACGGCAAAAAAATTGGTCGAAATAAGTGATGCGGAAGAAGAAATTTTATCAAGCAAAGAACGTCCGATCGTACTTTTGAAAAAGAAACCGAATGATTTTCTGAGCAAACTCATCGCACCGCATAATCATTACTTAGGCGTAATGCTTCCATACTCGCCGCTTCATCATTTGCTCTTCGATTGGAGCGTAAGCGTCCCCGCTTGCAATGAGGGCGAAAGTCCGAAAATTCCCGATACTCTTGTTATGACTTCGGGAAATTTTACCGACGAACCGATTGTAAAAGATAATGAGGAAGCCGTAGAAAAACTTGCAACTTTGGCAGATTCATTTTTGCTTCCTGCCGCCGGCGTTGCTTAACACCTTACCGGCGCTGCCGACCTCGGTGCGGCATCTGGCCATGGGGGGAGAAGCGGCCTCACTGGCCGTGCTCGATCAT
>JBGTRS010000202.1:0-7841 GCA_041940665.1 Pyrinomonadaceae bacterium
GGCGATACTCTGATCGTCCAGACGGATTTGATCAATGCCGCGGACGGAACACAAATCTGGGGAGAGCGTTACACGCGAAAACTTGCCGATCTGTCCTCAGTGCCGGAAAATATTTCCCGCGAAATCCTGAAAAGACTTCAGCCCAAACTGAGCGGTGAGTTCGATAAACAGTTTGCCGAGCGTTACTCGGATAACAGCGAAGCTTACCAGCTGGATTTAAAGGGCAGATTTTTCTGGAACCGGCGAACCGAAGAAGGATTGAGGAAAGGCATCGGATATTTCGAGCAGGCCATAAGCGAGGATCCCGGCTACGCACTGGCTTATGTGGGTTTGGCCGATTCTTATAATGTGATGGGATTTTACAGTTTTCTTCGTCCTGATGAATCCTTTCCGAAAGCGAAAGCAGCGGCCAGAAAGGCATTGGAAATAAATGAAAATCTGGCGGAGGCACACAATTCTCTGGCTTACGCGAATCTATATTATGATTGGGATTTCGCGGCGGCCGAAAAAGAATTTGTCAGAGCGATCGAACTGAAGCCGAATTATGCGGTCGCTCATCAATGGTACGGCAATCTGCTGACGGCGACGGGACGCTGGGAAGAGGCTTTGCGGTCATTCAAACGTGCTCACGAACTCGACCCGCTTTCACAGGTCATCACCGCCGTTCCCTCCTGGACTTACTATTACGCCCGTCAGTATGACAAAGCCATTGAACCCTGCCGAAAAGCGATCGAACTTGATCCGAACTTTGCGCTGGCTCATACCTGGCTCGGACAGGCTTATGAACGAAAAGGCGAATATGACAAAGCTATTTTTGAATTTAAAGAAGCCTTACGCGTTTCGAAACCTCAATCGCTCGAAGTAACCGCTCTGCTCGCCCATGCTTATGCAGTTTCCGGCAACGAGCGGGAAGCACGAATAATCCTTGATGAATTGATCGAAAAATCGAATGAAAAATATGTTTCGCCTTATCATATCGCTACGATTTATACCGGTCTCGGCGATAAAGAGCTGGCACTAAAATGGCTCGACACGGCCTTTAAGGATAAACAGCACGTTTTAATTTTTCTCAAATATGACGCGAGGCTGGACAATTTGCGGAGCGACCCGCGATTTCAGACCTTGGAGGATTCCACAAAAAGTCGCCGGGAAAATTTTTGATCTTCAGGAAAAATTTCCTTCTTTCTGTCTCGCCGCCGCCTAGTCGCACGCGTCAACCGTGACCTCGAAAATCGAAGTTCTGTCGGCTTTGATTTCGGTGTGAAGTGAATTTGGAAACCCATAAAGACCCGGCAAAATTTTTTCGATATACGGATGGATTAGCGGCTAATGTTGACCTTTACAGTGTAATAATGGATTTTTGGGCATTTACTGTTTTTTGTTTTATTTTACTTAATAAGTAAATCTGATAGATACTATTTGCTTTACTTATACTAAGAAATAATTGTATTCTAAAAACTCGATGCAAAACAGCTCACACGCTGTTTGTTTGAATTAAGAGGAGAAAAACTTATGACGCTTGGCTTGATTTTGATTTTGAGTATTTTGGGCATAACCTCCGCGGAAACGGAGAGTTGGCAATGCAGAAATGATCTGGAGATACGTTGCCGTTCAGGGAAATGTGAAGCGGCTACCGAAAACGGTTTTACACCGATGAGTGTGAATTTTGACGAGACCGGTTCGATGAGCGTTTGTGCTTACACGGGTTGCTGGGAAGGAGTCGGAAAGGTTTCCAAAGAAGCTGATTTTTTGATCTTAAGCGGACAGAACTTGAAGTTTTCAACATCAGATTCGGCGGATATGAATGAAAATATCGCTATCATACTAGACCGAAAAGATAATATTGCCATGCTCAAAGCCGGCGGATTTGCTCACCCTTTGATATGCAAAAAAAGCGGCCAAACTGCCATCGGCGGCCTGCCGGCCTTTGAGCAATATAAGGTCAAAGTTTCCACCGCCAAACCGAAGCCGATAAAATTAGCCGGAAACCGGGACGCGAGAATGTTCCGGACACGCCTGAGAGAAGCCTTGGCGGATGGTGTAAATTTTGCGGGACATTTTGTTTTGGCGACCTGGGGTTGCGGAACAAGTTGTCTGCAGGGAGCGATCATTGATACAAATACGGGTGTTGTTTATTTTCCGGAAGAATTAAGCGGAATGAGTTTCGGTTATATTGATGATGAAGTCGAACCTCTGCAGTATCAAAAAGACAGCAAATTATTTATCCTAAGCGGCAATCCGGGTAACGGAAAAAATCCTGTTGAAGGTGCTTATTATCTTATCTGGGAGGGAACGAAATTCAAGCAAGTTAAGTTTATAGCCGGTGACAGTCCGCTTAAATAGAATTTCGGGAAGATTTAGAAAACAACTGACATCTTCAATTTACAAATCCAGGTCAGAGAAATGAATCACCGTTCAAGCCCGGTTTACTTTTCGGTTTCCGAAAATAATATCGAAGCAAACGGCAAATCGCTCGTTTTCATATAGATTTGACCGGCTTCGACATTCATAAAATTATCGGTCGGTTTGATCGGTTTGCCGGTTTCGAGATTGCGGTAAGTGACAGTTTCTTTGAGTAGTTTGCCTTTTTCATCAAAGAGTTTGATTCTGTTGACGATGACATCGCCAAGGAATGTACGGAGTTCGCGGTTGACTTTGGCGAGCGTGCCGTCTTCGCGGTAGGTTTGGAAAAAATATTCCGCCCAATCGCCCGACGGTGACGAATAGGTGAAGTTGATCTGCACGGGTTTTCCGTCTTTTTTCCAGATGTAGGCGATCGTGTATGATTCTTCCGTTTCACGTGACTTTTCAAATGCCGCTTCCGAGGCAAATTTTTTCCAGACGGCTTCTTCAGCTTCGTTGTAATCGGCAACATCGGCGATGACGAGATGCGGTTTTCCTTCTTTTTCGACAAAATCTTCGATGGTTTTGACGTAAACCTCGACGGACTGAACGAGTTTGGCGGTTTGCAAACCTTCTGTAGAAGTTTTAGGTTTAACGGCTTTTTGGGCAAAAACCGCCGGCACGGCTAGAAGTATGATCGCAAGAATCGCTAAGTTTAATTGTTTCATAATTTTGTGGTTTCCTTTTCCTCGTTTTTTGAACGCTTCAAAATAACATTTTTGCCTTGAAAGTTTTTTGAAGAGTCCGCTAGATCAAACCTTTCTCTGCCAATCTTTTGCTCATCTCCATTCCCAACACCTGCAAAGCGTTGGCGGGACGAACCATCACTTCAAAATCTATAAATTTTCCGTCATCGCCGAATCTGATGATGTCAACTCCGCGTAAACTCAGATCTCCGACCGTCGCTTCAAATTCGAGCATACAGTTTTCCTCGTCAACGATCTCACGGACATACCGGAAATTTTCAAAAACGTGCATCACGGTCGTCAGGATCGCTTTCGTCATCTGTTTTCCGTCTTTCGGTTTCCAGACAAACGGCGAGTGGAATTTCACCTCTTCGGCTAAAATCTCGTCGAGCAATTTCGGATCTTGCGTTGCGACGAATTCGTGCCAGTTTGAAAGTTGATTGTTCATAACAATAAGTTTCCCGCAAAGCTGCAATGTTCGCAAAGATCAGGAAAAGAATTTTATATAAAGTTTTACCGCCTTGCACCTTGGCGGCTTTGCGTTAAAATCTTTCTTGTGAGTTCAAATTCCGAAGAAATTTCACCGCCGCAACTTATTTCCGCCCTGCGTGGCTTTGATCTTTTGCCCGCGATCATCTTTGTGCCGTCGCGGCGGAAATGCGATGAAGCGGCCACCGAAGTCGCTCTCGACAGATCGTTTCAAGCCGATGCGGAAAAGCAAGATGCCCGCTGGGAATTTTACAACGAATTTGTCAAAGACAATCCCGAAATAAAACGCCACAAGCACCGCAAAATTATGCTTTCCGCCGGGATCGCTTCGCACCACGCCGGGCATATTCCGGCCTGGAAACTGCTCATCGAAAAAATGATGTCGGCCGGACTTCTAAACGCGATCTTTGCCACCTCGACGGTGGCGGCAGGCGTTGATTTTCCGGCGAGAACGGTGGTCGTCTCCAACGCCGACACACGCGGAAACGACGGTTGGCGACCGCTCGAAGTCAACGAACTGCAACAGATGACGGGACGTGCCGGCAGACGCGGACGCGACAATGTCGGATTTGTTGTACTTACTCCGAGCCGTTTTCAGAATCCGCAGAAAATCGCCGAACTCCTTGAATCACCGCCTGATCCGCTCGAAAGCAAGTTCCGTTCGACCTACACGAGTCTTTTGAATCTTTTGGACGCTTTCGGAAGTTTCCGCCATGTCCGCGAAATCGCCGAGAGAAGTTTTGCCTTTCGCAATACGGCCCGTAAAATCACGAGACTCGAAAACAAGATCGAACAGCGTTCGGAAAAAATGCAGACCGTTCTCGAACACGGCGATTACGGCTTGGATTTTGAAGACGCGATTGCCTTTGAACGCTTAACGAGTGCGAGAAACCGTCTGCAGGAAAAACTGCCCGTTACGCGGGCGGAAATGCGTTACCGTTGGCTCAAGGAAAATGTGCAGGAAGGCCGGATCGTTTCGAAGGGTAAAAGCGGAAAACAATTTTTGCTCGTAATGAATATCTTCGGCGATAAGGTCAATACGATCAAAGACGACGGCCACGGTTTGACGATCTCGCTTTCGCACATCAAACGGGTTTACGCCAAAAAATATCCGATCAATCTCGATTCCATCGAAAAGGCCTTCTACGACATATATGAGGGCCGAAATCCGGTTTTGAAAGAACCGAAACTGTCGCAAAAACGCGAGGATTCCGATGAAGCCGTTGAACTGATAAATACATTGATCGCCAAAATTTTTCCCGAAGATTTAAGTCAGGATACGCAAAGACTCGCTGAAGCATTGCTCTGGGAAACGGCGGCGGATGCGGAATTTATTCAAAAAACCGAACGGGATATTGAATTTTTGCGAAGCGGCATCTGGCAGCCTTTTGAAAACCGAGCGAAGGTTCTGGATCATTTCGGCTATCTCGATTTCGCGTCGCAAAAAGTTTCCGAAGAAGGAAAATGGCTGGCGGATCTGCGGCTTGACCGTCCGCTTCTCGTCGGCGAGGTTTTGAAAAAAGGCATTTTTGAAAAACTCGAACCGAAACAGGTGGCCGGTTTGATGGCGGCCATGGCGGCGGATTCCGACCGCGATTACGGCAAACTGCATCTCTCGGACAAACTGATCGGCGTGCTGAACGAACTCGATAAGATCATTTACGAAGTTGCCGAAATAGAATGGGATTTCGGCGTTGATGTCAATGATGAAATAAACGATTCCGCCGCCGCCGCCGCCGAAGCGTGGGCAAGCGGAATCGGCTGGAGCGATTTGGTTCGGGAAACAAAAGCCGAAGAAGGCGATCTCGTCCGGCTGCTTTCGAGAACCGGCGAAGCCTTGATGCAGGTCGCCCATCTGCACGATTCAAACGAAAAAGCGGCCGAAATCGCCCGTGAAACCGCCGAACTGATCTTGCGTGAGCCGATCAGGTAATGAGCTGAGAATTTATTTTTCAGAAACCCTTGACTGACATTTAACATCCTAATTTGTTATGATTTTTTGTAGATAGGGTTATTTTATCAATATATTGAGTTATATATTATGAAAGTTTTATTAGCAGATGAATACGGATTTTGTTTCGGCGTCGAACGTGCTGTGGATATGGTTGAAGATTCTCTAAAAGAAGGCGAAACCGTCCGCACGCTCGGACCGCTTATTCATAACGATCAGGAAATGGAGCGTTTGGGAAAAAGCGGTGTGGCGACGATCAGCGAACCCGTCCAGATCAAACGCGGCGAAACTGCCGTCATTCGGGCACACGGCGTGACGCCCGAAATTCAAAAACAGCTGGAAGAAACCGCTTCGAAGGTTGTTGACGCCACCTGTCCTTTTGTCACCCGTGTGCAAAGACTCGCTTCACGGGCGGCCGATGAAGACCGTCATGTTATCGTCGTCGGAAACCCCGATCATCCCGAAATGATCGGTGTGAAAGGCTATGCTCCGAACCACGCTTTTATCATCAAGGATGAAACGGAGGTGGCCGGATTGCCTCAACTAAATAATCCGCTGGTCGTTTCGCAAACGACCATCAAAGCCAAAACGTTTTTCGACACGGCAGAGAAGATCAAAGAAATCGCCACGGGCGAAACACAGGTTATCAATACGATCTGCTCGGCAACCCGCGACCGTCAGGATGCGGCCCGGGCATTGGCGGGCGAAGTTGATGCTTTTTACATTATCGGCGGCAATCATTCCTCAAACAGCCGCAAACTTCTCACCGTCTGCAAAGAAAAATGCGAAAAAAGTTTCCTTATTCAAACCGAAGAGGACATCAATGCAGAAGACCTGCACGGCGTTGAGAAGGTCGGCGTGACGGCCGGTGCTTCAACCCCGAAATGGTTGATTGATAAGGTCGTCAAAAGACTCGAGGAAATCGGAGAAAGTTCGTAGGCAGAGGTAAGTTTTTATATAAAAAAGAAAAGGTCGGCATTATTAGATGCCGACCTTTTGTTGTTTTTAGTTACAGGAAAATTTAGGGAATGATCAATTCCTGTCCGACTTCGATATTGCTCGGACTACTTAATCTATCGCGGTTGGCATTATAGATGTCCATATATCGTCTGGACGTTCCATAGAACCTGATGCTGATCTTGCCCAAGGTATCGCCCGGTCGGACGATGTAGGTTCGGCCGCCGGAAGGCGAATCGTAACGGTCGTCATCTCTGACCGGATCGTTGGCGTCGTATCGCGGCAGATAGAAATCGCGGTTGATATAAACACCGAATTCCGTGCCGGATTTGACGGTTGCTTCTTCACCTTTGGTCAATCTTTCGCCGAGCAGACCGCCGACACCGCCTAAGATACCGCCGATAACGGCACCTTTTCCGCCGCCGATGATTCCGCCGAGGATCGCACCGCCGGCCGCACCGCCGCCGATAAAGATGATCTTGTCATTTTTTCTATCGTCGCCCGAAGCCGTGCCTTCGTTATCGCTCTTGGCGGATTTTGTATCGAGACTCGTCAGCGAACCGTTAATCGCTACGCCTCTTCCGTCGGGAAGTTTAACTTCGACAAAACTTACGTCAATCGTTCCCGGATCGCCGCCTTTCTTGGCTTTCGTAACGTTATCAACGCGACCGACGATCGTGCTCCCTTGCGGAATAACGATGACGCCCGTGTTTGAATAAACCGGCTCGACAACCTTTGTATTAAAAAAGTCCCCGACCTGCGAAACCTTTGAACTGATCTGCTCTTCCATCCGAACGCGAATTCGCGTTCCCGCATCAACCTTAAAATTCGTGCCTCTGACACTATTTTTTGAAGCCGTGCGGATTGTCGGTTTTCTCTGACTAAATGTATTAACTGTTCCAACTAAAAATATTACGGCAAAAATTGCCACAAAAAATTTTGTATATGCTAATTTTTTCATTATTCATTCTCCCCCAATTTTTTTTCAAAACGAATCGTGCAATAAATCCGCTGCACATTTTCTTAGACGTCGAACCGCACTTTACCGTTGGTATAGATTTTATTTGACAACCTTAAAGTTTTGTAAAGATCAGCATCATTAAGAGTTTAGCAAATTTATTTTTTTTGAAAAAATAGATCTTAGACTATTTCTATCAATTTTTTTCAATATTTTACTTTTAAAATTGTTCAAAAAAGATCAAACTAAAAATCCACCCTGATTTTAACTAAAAAAATAAAAAACAAAAAAACGATCAGAATTCTGAGATACAGCTCATCAAACATCAGGAGGACGTTTGTAAACATACTCATTTTTCGAAAAAAAAAAACTCTGGGGAATAAGCATACATTTAAAA
>JBGTRS010000203.1:0-7837 GCA_041940665.1 Pyrinomonadaceae bacterium
AAACCTGAAGCCTTCCAACTCGGAACCGACGAAGCGAAACTGAAGGAAACTTATAAAGCTATCGGTATCCCCGAAAACGTACCCGAACAGTTCAAAATGGTCATCGCTCAGCTGGCATTCGCCAACTCCGATTTTGCATTTCAGGGCGACAGACTTTTTCTCGGTAATTTCTATGGCGTTAATATCTATGACATCTCAGATCCCGAGCAGGCCAAATTGTTGACCTCGATGGTCTGCCCGGGCGGTCAGGGCGATGTTTCCGTCTATAAAAATCTGATGTTTATGTCGGTTGAAGCAACCAATGGACGGATTGATTGCGGCACGCAGAGTTTTCCGGTTTCCGGCGGCGGCCCCGATTCAGCTCCGGCGGCGGAAAAAGACCGTTTTCGCGGCGTACGGATTTTCGATATATCGGACGTCAAGAGTCCGAAACAGGTCGGTGCCGTGCAAACCTGCCGCGGCTCGCATACGCATACTCTGCTTACCGCTCCGAAAGATAAAGAAAACGTCTATATCTACGTCTCGGGGACATCTTTTGTCCGTCCCGAAGAGGAACTTGCGGGTTGTAAAGACGGTAAGCCTGAAGAAACGCCCGACAGTTCCCGGTTTAGTATTGATGTCATCAAAGTTCCGGTCAAAGCCCCGCAAAATGCCCGGATCGTTGCAAGTCCGCGTCTTTTCGGAGATCCCGAAACCGGTAAGATCAACGCTTTGAGCAGCGGCGGTTCGCACGACGGCGACGGAAATCCGCAGGACACCGATCAATGCCACGACATTACGGTTTTTGAAGAGATCGGACTCGCCGCCGGTGCTTGTTCCGGAAACGGAATTTTGATTGACATCAAAGACCCGGCGAATCCGAAACGGATTGACGAGGTCAATGACAAGAATTTCGCTTACTGGCATTCGGCGACTTTTTCCAATGACGGCAAAAAGGTCGTCTTTACGGACGAATGGGGCGGCGGACTCGGTGCCAGATGTCGTGAGAACGATCCGAATGTTTGGGGTGCCAATGCGATTTTCAAACTCGAAAACAATGAACTGAATTTTGCGAGCTACTATAAACTGCCCGCCGCCCAAAGCAATTCTGAAAACTGCGTTGCCCATAACGGCTCTCTGATTCCTGTTCCGGGCCGAGACATCAAGGTTCAAGCCTGGTATCAGGGCGGAATTTCAATAATGGATTTCACCGATGCCGAAAATCCGATAGAGATCGCCTATTTCGACCGCGGGCCGATTGATCCGAAGACGGTGGTGATGGGCGGTTCGTGGTCTGCTTACTGGTATAACGGCTATATTTACAGTTCGGAAATAGCCCGCGGACTGGATATATTCGAATTGACGCCGACCAAATATCTGACGCAAAATGAAATTGACGCGGCCAAATCCGTCCGGATGACTGAGTGGAATGTTCAGACTCAGATGAAATATCAACACCCGAAAAATCTGGCGGTCGCCAAGGCTTATCTTGACCAACTTGAGCGTTCGGACGCTTTGCCGGCGGAAGAAATTTCCAACCTGCGGGAGGCAATAACAAACGCGGAAGATACGAATATGAAGAAAAAAGAGGTCAAAAAGCTGAAAAAGTTCGCGTCCAACATAGAAAAGTATGCCAAAACGGCGAAGAACACTTCCGATTCAGCCCGTCTTCAATCGTTGGCCGAGATTCTGAAACGTCCGGTTAAATAACTTTTTTCCGGTATTCATAAAATGGAATATACTTTTTGACTCCGGTGTTTTATAAACAAAAAAGCTTGAAACTGATCTAATAAAAACTAGATCGGTTTCAAGCTTTTTTTTCAGACAGGCTGATTTTTCAGATTGGATAAAGAAATTTCTTATCCAATACTAATTTTTCAACACCAAAATTCTATCCGGCGGCAAGCCGACCATACATTCATCGCCGATATTCAGGCCGACCAGTCGCAGAACCAAAGCCTTCAATTTCAAACCGTTCGCGTTGAGTTGAATGAGCGTTGTCGAACCTTGAAACTGTATCTGTTCGATCTTTGCTTTGATCAGATTGTCTTCGGGAAATGATGCTCCGAAGGAGATCGAAATATGTTCGGGGCGAATCGTTAAGGTGATGGTTTGATTGATCGTGCCGAGTTTGGTTTTGTCAATTTTTGCCGTGGAAAGATTATGTTCACCGTCAATTGTGAAAAACTCCGGAACATCGGTTGTATTTGAAGTTAAACGGCGGGCCGGAATAAGGTTATTTTCGCCGAAAAGTGCTACAACCGCAACGGATTCGGGATTTTGGTAAATTTCCTGCGGAGTTCCCGTCTGAACAATTTCGCTTTTGTGCAAAATGCCGGCCTGATCGCACAAGCTAAATATGTCTCGATAGTCGGAGGTTGAAAATACAACCCGCAGATTTTTTTCCTTTGCAGTTTGCTTTAATTTTTCAGCCAGATTTTCTTTATTAAACCTGTCGAGACAAACAAAAGGCTCATCGAGTATCAAAATATCTTCGGCATTTTCGATCTTTTCATTTAATTCGGAAAGCTGAATGTCGCTTTTAGTTTCGCCCGATCTTGACCTTGAAAAAAGTCCGGCAAACCCGTTTGTTTGATTTGAACCGGAAAAAAATGAGAATTTTTGTTTTGGATCGGAAAATGCATTTTCATCAAGCAAAATTTTTCCGCCGTTTGACTTTTCCAGACCCGCGATCAATCTCAAAAGCGTCGTTTTTCCGCTTCGGTTTGTTCCTAAAATGCCGAAAATCCCGCCTTTTTCGACAGTAAAAGAAACATCCCGCAAAACCCATCTATCCGCAATCCGTTTGGAGATTTTTTCGATCCGAAGAGTCATATTTGAAACTTTAACTCAATAAATGCGTGCAAATAATTGACCAACTTTTGTCATCTGAGCAGTTTGAAGTATAAACTAATTCGTAAATTATTAAAGCAAAAATATGACAAAAGATAAACCAAGTTTGAAAAGAAAATTGATCAACGCGGGCGGCTGGAATATCGCCAAAAGAGTCGCCAAATCGGTTCCATACGTCGGTTCGGCTCTGGCGATCGGTCTGGTCGGTTACAATGTCAGGAAAAAAGGATTGGTTCGCGGCGTAGTTGATTCGGGACTGGACGCGATTCCCTTTGTCGGAACGGCCAAAAACATCACAGAATTTTTTACGGGCGATCTGATCCCCGCCAAAGAAGACCGGGAAATTGAAAAGAAAATCAAGGAAAACAATGAAAATGAAAAATGAAAATCTATTTTTGAATGTTAAATTAAACCGCCGGCTTTTTTTGTCGGCTTTGGTCTTTATGTTTTCATTTTTGTTTTTCACCCAAATTAATGCCCAGACAACACGTCCGTCGCCGACACCTCGCCAGGATATACCGCAGGTCGTCAGCCGTGATGATGATCTGACGAACCGCCCGGATGAAGCGGATGTTAATGAAATATCGGAAAGCATTGACAGTTCCGACACGGTCAATCTTCCGCGTCAGAATTCGACGAATCCGCCGAAGGAAGAATCAACGGAAATTACCACCAAAAAACAAAAGCAGATGATGCTTTATTTAGACCTTTTGACCAAGACCGAACAGCGTGCCGCCGGCCTGCGTCAACAGGTTTTTGAAATGCTTGAAAGACAGAATGAGACCAATGCCAAACTCAAACAAACCGAATATCTTCTGCGTCCGGAAGTGATAACTTCGGCAACCGCTTTATCCGGTTCTCTGCGTCCGGAAGATTTACGCGACCAAAGAAAAGCCACGCTCGAATTGGAAAAAGCAAATCTCGAAGCCACGCTCCGGCAGATCGAAGCCAGCCGTTCGAATCTGGAAGAAAATTTGAGAAAAGCCGAATTACTGGTGGAAAGAATCCGCCTCAGATTTGAAAAAGCCGTTGATGACGCTCTTAATGAAGATGAGGAAAATTTTTAATTCTCAGTCAGCTTCTTTTCTTCGGCTTCCCGTTTTGAATTTTCGACACAGTTTTTAGCGATCGCCAGAACTGCCAGAGTTTGAAAATACTGATCGTTAAGACTTTCCGCATGTGCCAGGGTCAACTCAAAATCCTTTTTACTGACGGCATTAAAAGCGTTTTCAAGGTTGTAACCCGGCGTTGAAAATGTTGCGACAAAACCAAATCCTTGACCAAAAATTTGTCGGCTTATATAGCCTGCGAAAATATCGGGATTTTCCAATTTATTGATAACCTTTACCGCTTCGCCCAATTCATCTAAAGCATAAAAATGTTCGACCTCTTCATAAATATTAGCCAAACCTAATAAAACTTGGGCTTTTGATACTGTGTCCTTCGACTTGCGGGCAAATTTTGAAACTTCCAAAAGATTTTCGCGAACATTTGGCGATTCGTTATATTCATTAAATTGCTGGCGAACAATATCAAAATAAAGCATTCCGCGAAACTCGACTTCGGGAACTTTATCGGCATATTTTCGGGCCAATTCAAAATTTTTGTTTTCAAGCGCGACGGTTGATCGTTTGTGATAAAAATAATTGACGGTTTCTTCACGGTTTTTTTCATTTTTGATTTTATCCAACCAACTCTCCAGAATCTTGAATTCTTCTTCTTTCTTTAACCAAAAAACCAAATTGATAATCTGAAAATCGGTTAATTTATTTTCACTGTCGGCTTCTTCGAGTTGTTTTATTTTTTCTTCAAAAGTGGTCTGATTTTGTTGAAAGATTCTCTGTTGGTTTTCCAGATATTTTCTGTTGTCATCAGTTAAAAGTCCTTCTACCTTTGATCGCGTCAGGCCATAACTCTGAAGCATTTGCGGAAAATTATCCCTGACATAAGGTTCTAAATCCAGCAGCCCTGTGATCATATAAACCGGTTCGGTTAAACGATTTTCCTCGTCTCTCTGATTGATAATTGTTGGGACAGAAGTCAAAACATTGATGCGATTAAGAAACACCTGTGTAAAAGCGATCTGCATCGGAATATTTTGAATAAAATTTTCCGGTGGCTGGCTCCCGTATTGCATTTTGTCCGCCCCCATAATTCGATCTCTTGCAAATGGATATGAGGAAAGAAAAAGCAAACGGCGAATTGATTCGTTGCGATAATTATTGAGTAATTTTTGATAAAGTTTATCCGCATATGCCGGATCGGTGCGAACGATACTCATCAGTCCATATAGCCAATAGTTGTCCAACGGATATTTCATCACCTGATCAAAAATGAAATTGCTCAATGCTCTGTTGTTTTCGAGATTCTCGATAGCAATTCTCATCAGTTCGGAAAGTTCCTTTGTTTTCGTCAAAGAATCTCTGTTTTCCAAATCTTTTTCATATAATTTGAGAATTTCTTCCGTCAATTTTCTCGCCCATTTTGAATCTTTCTTGGCAATCGAACGGATAACATCCATCCGGTAGTCGGGTTTTGGTAAAAAGATGTTTACATCCTTTTCGTTTCCCGCTTTATCCTGTTCAAAACCTTTTTCGGCAAATCGTTTTTTTGCAGTATCGAAGGCTTTGGTGTAATACTCGCGGGCTTTTAGCTCATCCAAATCCCAGGTAAATTCTGCCGCTCTGGTTAAAATTTTGATGAGTTTTACCGATTCGGTTTTTTTATTGGCTTCAATTACCTGACCCTCTACCAATTGCAATGCGTTTTCCATTCGGCAAGAAATTGGTTCATCCTTTTTGTCCGGGATTTGGGCGATAATTGTATAGCTAAAATTTAGCACCAAAATAATTACAAACCAAAGATTGCTGAGATTCATTTTCTGTCTCCTTATGTGTGACGAAGTTTTGAACATTATACAAAAAATTAATTTTTTAAATTTAAAAAAATGCAAGATTATACAACTGATTTCGTTCCTTAAAACGTCAAACCAAGCGTATAGATAAAAAACTCGCGTGTTACAGACCTTAAATTGAGGAGAAAATTAGAGATGTATTTAAAGAAGATTGGCAGTTTTTTGGGATTTTTGTTTTTGGTGTTTATCACAACGGAAGCGGCTTTCGGGCAGGGTGTGATCTTGCCGAGACCGTGTGAAATCCGTCCGCGATGTCCGCGTCCCGTGCCCATCCCGCAACCGCTTCCCGTTTCGCTCCCCGTCAAATCAATCGAAATTGACACGAAGATCAAAGGACAGGTGGCGACCACCCGCATCGAGCAGGTTTTTCGCAACGATACGCCCTATGTTCTCGAAGGCACTTACTTTTTCCCGATTCCCGAAGATGCTTCGGTCGAACAATTCGCCATCTGGGAAAACGGCAAAAAACTCGTCGGCGAGGTTCGTTCGAGGGATGAAGCGAGAAGAATCTACAACGAGATCGTCCGCTCGATGAAGGACCCCGGACTGCTCGAATATGCCGGAAAGGATCTGTTTCAAGCCTCGATTTTTCCGATTCCGGGAAATTCCGATAAAAAGCTCGAACTAACCTATTCTCAAATTCTGAAAGCCGATTCGGGAACGGTCGCTTATCGTTATCCGCTCGGCACGGGCAGGAACATCTGGGCCAGACGCGATCTTCCTTTTCCCAACCGCGAAATGAACAGTTCAACCCGTCCGCCCGTCAACGATCAAAAATTCGGCACTATCTCCGGCAAAATAGAAATTACCGGAAACGAGGCTCTGCGAAACATCTATTCACCGACACATTCGGTTGACGTCAATAAAAAAGGCGAAACCTCAGCCGTCATTTCGTTTGAAACAAAAGATAATCCGGCCGATCTTCAGCTTTTTTACGGACTGTCGGACAAGGAGTTCGGAATGTCGCTGCTGACCTACCGCGAACCGGGCAAAGACGGTTATTTTCTTTTGATGCTTTCGCCGAACGAGAAAATTTCAAACGATCAAATTGTCGAAAAGGACGTTATCTTCGTGCTCGATACATCGGGTTCGATGGCGGATGACGGAAAAATGGAAAAAGCCCGGCCGGCACTTAATTTCGGAATCAAAACCTTGAACGAGGGCGACCGGTTCAACGTGATCCATTTTTCCGGCGAAGAACATCTGATGGAAACGGGCTTGATCGCGGCCAGCAATGGCGGTAAAAAACAGGGTGAAGAATTTATCAAATCCTTAAAGCCCGAAGGCGGCACCAATATCAATGATGCACTTCGAGCCGCATTGCGGCAGTTCGATTCCACAAACCGTCCGAAAATGCTCGTTTTTCTAACCGACGGTCTGCCGACGCTCGGCGAACAGGATGTTGATAAGATCATCAAAAACGCCAAAGAAATAAATGTCGAGGGCTTGAGAATGTTCCCGTTCGGCGTCGGCTATGACGTCAATACCAGACTGCTCGATAAACTCGCAACGGAAAACTCCGGAATCGCCGATTATGTCCAGCCGAAAGAAGATCTGGAAGTTAAAGTCTCCAACTTCTTTACAAAGGTGAATTCTCCGGTTTTATCGGACATAAATTTAGATTTCGGTGCATTAAAGCCCGACTATATGTATCCGCGAAAGCTTTCCGATATTTTTAAAGGCATGCAGCTCGTGATCATCGGCCGCTATAAAAATTCGAGCGATCTGGAAAACATCTCCTTCAGATTGAGCGGCAAACGCGGAAGCGAAACCAAAGAATTCCGATATAACAATCTCGATTTTCCCCTGCGTGACACGAAAAACGATTTTCTGCCGAGACTTTGGGCTTCGCGGCGGGTCGGCTGGCTGATCGAAGAAATTCGCGTCAACGGTGAAAATAAAGAACTGCGTGATGAGATCATTGATCTCGGCACACGCTTCGGAATCGTCACTCCCTATACTTCCTATCTCGCCACCGACGGCACCTATCAGCCGCGGGCAATCGCCGGAAATACGTTTGTTGTTGACGATGAAGCCAGTGTTAGTATTTCAAGAGATTTGAAAACCGAGAGCGGACGCGGTGCCGTTACG
>JBGTRS010000204.1:0-7592 GCA_041940665.1 Pyrinomonadaceae bacterium
TAAGACCAGGTTCACCTTCCGCAAACGGTAAAGTAAGACCAGGTTCACCTACCGCAAAAGGTAAAAGAAGACCAGGTTCACCTTCCGCAAACGGTAAAGTAAGACCAGGTTTATCAAAAAAATAAACGCTTTTGCCGAAAGTATCGGCTTGAAAGTTTCGGGACTGATCGAATCGCCGATCTTGGGAGCGGAAGGAAATAAGGAATTTCTTAGCTTTTATGAAAGAGATTAAGGAAAAAGAATCGGAAAAGAAATCAAACAAATTTGTCGAAGGAGTTGATTATTATTTCGATAAAGGCTTGATGGTTCTGACCGAACATTTTTTAAGAAAACGCGGTTACTGCTGCGGAAACGGCTGTCGTCATTGTCCCTATCCGAACGCTCAGAAATCAAAACTACAATAAATGAGTTTCAATTTCCCGCCTTTGATTTACCGCAACCTCAGTTTCAACAATTGCTTCCGGTTTCGGTGCTTTGGCAATCGTAACGGGCAAATTCGTCGAACAACAGACCTTAACCAGATGTTCATATTCTTCCCGCATTGCTTCCTGTGATCTGAGCCAATCGAGAGTGATTTCCAAAACCTCCCTCGCAAAAGGATTTTCAGGGAAACTGATCTGATAGTGCATCCACTTGCCTTCGCGTCTCGTTTCAACCAAACCGGCACGTCTTAGATATGCCAAATGTCTGGAAATTTTCGGCTGGCTTTCACCCAAAGCTTCCGTAAAAAAACAGACGCATATCTCTCCTTCCCGCATCAGATTCAAAAGCCGCAGACGAGTTTGGTCTGACAAAGCCATATATAAATTTTCCATTTCCGCCAGATTATTTTCCTTGTTCATACCGCAATTTTATCAAAAAATAAAAGAAATGTCTTGACAAATTAAATTTTCGGGAATATATTTGCATACATATATGCTTATACATATATGAAATTAAACAAAAGGAGTAATACTATGAAAACACATATTTCGTTAAACGTCAGTGATATAGAAAAGAGCATCGAATTTTATACAAAAATGTTAGGCGTTGAGCCGATTAAGGTCAAACCCGGTTATGCAAAATTTGACGTGGCAAACCCGCCTTTAAATCTGGCTATGAATCAAAAAACTTTTGAGCAGGGCGGATCACTTTCGCATCTCGGCATGCAGGTTGAATCAACCGAAGAAGTTTTGGCGATCGGCAAGCGTTGGGCTGAAAGTGGTTTGATAACTATGGATGAAATGCAAACCGATTGTTGTTATGCCTTGCAGGACAAAACCTGGGTGAGCGACCCGGACGGAAACAGTTGGGAGGTTTTTACGGTTCTGGAAAACACCGGCGGGGTTGAAAATGCCGCATCAACTTGCTGCACTCCCGCGTCCGAAACTGTCGGCATCGGGGGTTCGCAAAAATCTGTCGTTTGTAGTTAAATTATCTGCTGTATGAGCAAAAAATCTTTTTTTACAAAAGCCGTTCACGCCGGTGACGATTTAAGCAAACATCACGGGGCATTGTCGGTTCCGATCTACAATGCCTCGACCTATTCGTTTGAAGATGCCGACGAAGGACGAGCCGTTCATAACTTTGAAAAACACGGATATTTTTACGGACGACTCGGCAATCCGACGCAAGAGACTTTGGAAAAAGCCGTCGCTGAACTCGAAAACGGCGAAGCGGCGATCGCCTTTGCATCGGGCATGGCGGCAATTTCCGCCGCCGTTTTAAGCCTTGTCAAAACAGGTGAACATATCGTTGCTCTTAATTCGATGTATTCGACAAGCTCGATGCTTTTCTCGCATATTTCGGAAAACCTCGGGATTGACGTCACATTCATTGATGCGACCGATGCGGAAAACTACAAAAATGCGATCCGTCCCGAAACCCGCCTGCTTTGGATTGAAACGCCTTCTAACCCACGCCTGAATATAACAGACATATATGCTGTAGCGAATATAGCGAAGAAAAAAAATATTTTAACCATTGCTGACAACACCTTTGCCTCGCCATTTAACCAAAACCCGATTGACTTCGGCGTTGATTTGGTGATGCATTCGGCGACAAAATATCTCGGCGGTCATAGTGACCTATCGGCTGGGATTTTGGTTGGAAAAAGTAAAGATTTAATTGATATAATATACAGTAAAGGTGTCAAACTCATCGGGGGCGGAATCGCTCCAAACACGGCCTGGCTCGTTTTACGCGGAATTAAAACTTTGGCCATCAGAATGAAACAGCATAACGAAAACGCATACGTTATTGCAAATATGTTGCAAAATCATCGGAATGTAAAAGAGGTCCTTTATCCGGGTCTGGAAACTCATAAAAACCATGACATTGCCAAAAAGCAGATGCGTGGTTTCGGCGGAATGGTTTCGTTTGATGTCGGCGGAATCGAACAAGGAAAACGACTCATCAACAACACGAAAATTTGCTCGATCGCCACATCGCTCGGCGGAGTCGAAACGATTTTGCAACATTCGGCCTCGATGACGCACGCGACGCTTTCCAAAGAAGAACGCGAAAAAGCCGGAATTTCCGATGGTTTGATAAGACTTTCGGTCGGTATTGAAGACAAAGAGGATTTAATAGAAGATTTAGAAAATGCTTTAGCAAAAATTTAATGAATTTAGCCAGAAGGTTTACAGCGGAATTTATCGGGACAGCCGGATTATTGGCGGTTGTCGTCGGTTCGGGGATTATGGGCGAAACTCTCGCGGGCGGAAATGTCGCCATCGCTTTGCTTGCCAATACGATTGCCACGGGTGCCGGTTTAGCCTTTCTGATCTGGACATTTTTTGATATTTCCGGCGCCCATTTTAATCCGGCGGTAACGTTGACCGAAATGGCTCGCGGGGCGATCAATCTGAAGGAAAGTCTCTATTATCTGACCGCCCAAATTACGGGCGGATTTTTTGGAGTCGGTTTAGCTAACCTGATGTTTGAACTTCCCGTCTATTCAATGTCAACAAAAATACGCACGGGTGGCTCGCAATTTTTGGCGGAACTCGTTGCCACCTTCGGTTTGATTGCCGTCATCCAAGCCGGAATAAAGTTTCGTCCCGAAAAAATTGCCGTCATGGTCGCCACATATATTACGGCCGCCTATTGGTTCACCAGTTCAACCTCTTTTGCCAACCCGGCCGTGACGCTTGCCCGGTCGGCTTCAAACACATTTGCCGGAATTATGCCTCGGAATGTGCCGATGTTTCTGATTGCTCAGATCGTCGGGGCATTTTTGGCGTTATTTGTTTTTAATTGGTTATTGAGTGAAGAAAGGGAGAAAATTTAGAGATGTCTGAGAAAAAAAGTATCTTGGTGTTATGCACGGGTAATTCAGCCCGTTCACAAATGGCGGAAGGGTTATTAAAACATATTTGCAACGGCGAATATGAAGTCAATAGTGCCGGAACAAAACCGGGCATTGTCCGTCCCGAAGCGATCAAGGCTCTTGCGGAGATCGGAATTGATATATCCGAAAACCGTTCAAAATCGGTTGAAGAATTTGCCGATAAAGAAATTGAATATGTCCTGACTGTCTGTGATAACGCCAAAGAAAACTGTCCGTATTTTACTGCCAAGACAAAGCTCATCCATCATTCATTTGAAGACCCGGCGGATGTCGAAGGCGATGAAGAAACGCGGGTCGCGGCTTTTCGGAAAATAAGAGACGAAATAAATGAATACCTGCCAAAGTTTTTAAAGGAAATCGGATAAAAGTTATCTTCGTTCTCGTCAAATATCCGCTCCGCATTTTGGGCAGAAGGCGAAGTCGTCTTTAAGGTTAGCACGGCAATACGGACAGAAATCACCTTCAATTTGGCGACCGTTATCGGGTTGTAATCGGCGTTTTTGCTTCGAACGCTGCGGAGTATTGTTCGAGCCGTCGAAGATCGAATTTGAGAGGTCGGTTTCATTTTTGCCGAAGAGCGTGTTCAGATCGTCGGGTTCTTCATCGCCATCAACAACATCGAACGTCGAGAAACGGTTTTCCCGCGTCGCATTGTTGAAGTGAAAGACCGCCTGCCCGATGCCCACCAACACAAACACCACCCCGAACAGAGGAAAAATAATATTGACCGGAAACGGTGCATTCTGCACCAGACTAAAAGCCAAAACCGTCCATAAAATCCCGAACACAACGGACACCAAACTCCCGAATCCCCCCATAAAAGAATTTCCACGTCCCGGCTTAATACTTTTCATATCAACAAAATTCCTCTCCTGATTTTTTGCTTTTAAATTTGATCTGGCACATAAATTTGTAGAAGTAAAACCATCTTTGACTGAAAAGATAAACCATATTTGGCTGAAAACTCAAGATTTTATTTGAGGATCATAAAAGTAAAACGCGACCGAAGCCGCGTTTTACTTTTTTACATTTAAGGAGAAAATCAACTAATTTTCCGATAAATCAGTTATTTTCAGGATTGGCCGGTTGTTCCGAACGCTCTTTTCGTCTTTGTTCGCGAAACTGCCGGCGTTCTTCCATTCTTTGTTTTCTTTCCGCTTTCATTTCTTCGAGTTTTTGAAGTTGTTCGGGCGTCAAGATCGCCAGAATGGAATTTTTTAATTGCTCTGACGAATTCTTCATTTCGCTTTTGATCTCGTCAAGTCTTTGCGTTTCGGCTTCGGTGATCGTTCCGTCGCGTTTTTTCATAAACAAATTCTTGGCTTCGTCGCGTAGGGGCTGATTGCCCGTTCTTTGGATTTCGATCATTGTTTTGATCTGTGTTTGTTGGGCTTCGGTCAGATCAAGTCCGAAAAAACCACGCATAAAGCCCCGGTGTCCGCCACGCTTTGCGTGTCTTTCGCGTTTTCCCTCACCGCCGAAACGTTGCTTTCTTTCGGTTCGTTCTACCTTATTTTTTTCCGTATCTTCCGTTGTATCCTGTGCCGTTGCAAATGAATTAAATGCAATGATTGCGATTGCCAGTGTAAAAACTGACGCTATTTTACGTCCAAAAGACATATTTTTTACCTCTCAATAACAAAATTTGGAATTTATCCTAACGCACTTTAAGACGCTTCGAAGACGGATTTGGTTGAAATAGTTTCGGAAAATTTTGAATAAAAATCGTATTTATCATTTAACATTTAAGAAACAGCAAGATAAAATGCGGAATTTGGAGAAAATAAACTTTTTTAAGATATGAGATTTTTATCAGAAATAGATTCACCTGCCGATTTGCGTCAGCTAAAAATTGAAGATTTACAGGAAGTTGCCGATGAAGTCCGGCAGTTTTTATTGGAAACCTGTTCACGCATCGGCGGACACACCGGAGCCAGTTTGGGTGCGGTCGAATTAGCCGTCGCCATGCACTATGCTTTCGATACGCCGCGCGACCGGCTCGTCTGGGATGTCGGCCATCAGGCGTATGCCCACAAAATTCTGACCGGCCGGAAAGACCGTATGAACACGATCAAACAATACGGGGGCCTGAGTCCGTTCCTCAAACGCGATGAATCCGAATACGATACGTTCGGTGCCGGACACGCTTCAACCTCGATTTCCGCCGCTCTCGGAATGGCGATCGCCCGCGATAAACTAGGCGAAGATTTTCACGTTTGTGCTCTGATCGGCGATTCTTCTCTGGCGGGCGGCATGGCGATGGAAGCGATCAATCAAGCCGGACACCTTAAATCGCGTCTGATCGTCATCTTAAATGACAACGAGATGTCCATCGCTCCGGCCGTCGGTGCTTTGACCGGATATCTTAACCGCATCAAGGAAGCCCAAAGTTATCAGCATCTTAAAGAAGAGATCGGCGACACTTTGGATTCCGTTCCGGGTGTCGGACACAGTTTGCGAAAAGCCGCGAAATCCTTCAAGGACGCGATCGCCGCGGCGGTTCTGCCCGGTGCTCTGGTCAATGAATTGGGCTTTAAATATATCGGGTATGTGGACGGGCATAATGTTCCGGCAATGGTTCGGGCTTTGGAAGAAGCGAAAAAAATCAAAGACGGCCCCGTCATCGTCCACGCTTTAACCAAAAAAGGAAAAGGCTATCCGTCGCCCGAAGAAAATTATTACGCCTGGCACGCGACCGGCCCCTTCGATCTGAAAACCGGCAAGGCGATCAAAAAAACTCCCAGTAAACCCTCGCCGCCGACCTATACGAAAGTTTTCGGGGCGACGATGTGCGAACTGATGGAACGGGACGACAAGATCGTTGCTTTAACCGCCGCCATGCCGGACGGCACGGGCGTTGATCAAATCTTAGAAGAATTTCCCGAACGATCCTTCGATGTCGGCATCGCCGAACAGCACGCCGTAACTTTCTGTGCGGGAATGGCTTGCGAAGGATTAAAACCCGTGGCGGCGATCTATTCGACATTTTTGCAACGCGGTTTCGATCAGGTGATTCACGACGTCGCCTTGCAAAATCTGGATGTCACATTTGCAATGGACCGGGCCGGAATCGTCGGTGCCGATGGCCCGACTCATCACGGTTTATTAGACATCGCCTATTTCCGCGGTTATCCGAATATGACTCTGATGGCTCCGAAAGATGAGGCCGAAATGCGGAATATGCTTTTGACCTGTATCGAGCATCAAGGGCCTTCCGCTTTGCGTTATCCACGTGGAAACGGCATCGGTGTTGATATTTCAAATCCGCCCGAAGTCCTGGAGATCGGCAAAGCGGAAATTTTAAAAGAAGGCAACGGAATTGCAATTATCGCTTACGGTTCGATGGTTTATCCGGCGTTGGAAGCATCGGACGAACTCGAAAAAGAAGGAATTGATGCAACCGTTATCAACGCCCGGTTCGTCAAACCGCTTGATTCGGAATTGATCCTGATGTTGGCACAAACCAACCGTCTGCTCGTCACGGTCGAAGAAGCCTATTTAGCGGGCGGATTCGGTTCGGCGGTAATGGAGCTCTTGGAAGAAAACGCCATGCTCGACTCGGTCAAGATCGTCCGGATGGGTGTTCCCGACCGGATTATTACGCACGGCGATCCGAATCTTCTGCGGGCCAAATACGGGCTGGATGCGGACGGAATTTATACGAAAGTTAAAGAAACCATCGAAATTTTGGAGGAACGCCGCGTTGGTAAAAAACGCCGGAAAGTTTTAGGATAATTTTATTGGAATTTATTTTTATTACGAAAGAATAATATAACTTAAAATGGCAAACGAAAAAGTAACAGTAAAAAAAGAAACGGGCAATAATTTAACGCCCGTCATCATTATCGGAGCGATTCTTCTGGCGACGGTTCTGGGCATTTATATGATTATGAATTCCGGCGATAAAGAAACCGCTCAGCAAAGTCCGGGCAATGCGGGACAGACTGAAGGAAATAGCGGACAAATTCCCAATTATAACTCCGCCCCGCCGGGAGCGAGTCCGTCACATTTTAAAGGTTCCGATAGTGCGGCGGTTATGCTGGAAGAATTTGCGGATTTTCAATGTCCGACCTGCCGGGTCGTTCATCCGAAGATAAACGAAATCATTTCACCGGGCCCGGACTACAAGGTGTACCTGGTTCGCGACTTCGTCGACAACAAGGCCGACTTCCTGAAGATCAAGGCACAGGCCCGGCGCATCGGCGAGGTGAAAACCTTCAACCGGTTCCTGGTCGATGTGCCCGATGACGTCAACGTGGAC
>JBGTRS010000204.1:7602-7826 GCA_041940665.1 Pyrinomonadaceae bacterium
AAATTATCCGCTTACAAATATGCATCCGAAAGCGTATGACGCATCGGTGGCGGCGGAAGCGGCCGGTTTGCAGGGCAAATTCTGGGAGATGCAGAATATAATTTTCAACAATCAGCCGACCTGGTCAAATTCACCGAATCATAAACAGGAATTTGAAAAATATGCCCAAACGATCGGTTTAGATATTGATAGATATAAAAATGATGTTTTGGGAATGAATGCAA
>JBGTRS010000205.1:0-7727 GCA_041940665.1 Pyrinomonadaceae bacterium
ATTTGGAAGACATAATGCAATTTAGTTAAAGCTAAATCTCACAGCCCAGCTTTGCAGCAGCACTTAAAAAGAAAAACACAGTTGTAGGTCAAACTTCAGAAGACATCTTGTCCTGTGACATTTAAACATTGACATAGCTCTCCAAGAGCCAGTGTGAATATTAATCAATTTCATTAACCAATCCGCTAAATTTAAAAACATTTGAAAAATTAAGCAAATTATTCGGCGAAAAAGAAAACGTCCGCGTCCTCCAACACACGGAAAATCAAGGCGTCGCGGCGGGAATTATGACGGGCATGAAAGCCGCCACGACGGAGATCGTCTGCTCGATGGATTGCGACTGCACCTACGACCCGCACGAACTCGTTAAAATGATTCCGCTTCTGACCGATGAAATTGATCTTGTGACGGCTTCGCCGTATCATAAAAAAGGCGGCGTCCGGAACGTTCCCGAATGGCGTCTGTTTTTATCGAAAGGTGCGTCGTGGCTTTACCGCCGGACTCTGAACGCCAAGCTTTCGACCTACACGAGCTGTTTCCGCGTCTATCGCCGCAGTTCATTCGTCAATCTGGAGATCAGGGAAAAAGGTTTTTTGGGCGTCGCGGAAATGCTCGGCCGGCTCGATCTCGCCGGCGGAAAGATCATCGAATATCCGGCGGTTCTCGAAGTCCGGCTGTTCGGAATTTCCAAAATGAAAACTGCCCGCACCGTCTTCGGTCATCTCAAACTTATTTCAAGTCTTTCGCAAGCCAGACTGTTTCGGAAAAATAAGGCTATTGATACTTCTATATCTAAGGAAAACGTGAATGAAAAATTATAATTGAAAGGGACAAGTGATAAGGGAGGAGGGACGAGAAGCTTATCACTACAGTATGAAAGCTATTCACTAATTACCATTTACCAATTACCTGCTACCAATTAATTATTACCATAAAATTATGACAGAACTACCAAAAGTGAAAAATATCAAATTACCAAACGACCAGGACGCTTCCGGCAGAACATTCGGCGTTGAAGAATTAGACGCCATCAGAGAAGTCCTGGAATCGGGAACTTTAATCACGACCAAAGGCAAATACGGCAAACTGCTCGAACAGGCTTTCGCCGAAAAAATGGGCGTCAAACACGCCTTTGCCTGCAACAGCGGTTCGGCGGCGGTTCATATCGCAATTCAGGCGATCAATCCGAATCCGGGCGACGAGATCGTGACGACCTCGATCACCGATATGGGAGCATTGACGCCGATCATTTATCAGGGTGCGATTCCCCGTTTTGCCGATGTTGACCCGAAAACATTGAACGTAACGGCGGAAACTATCGAAAAAGTTTTAAGCGATAAAACGAAAGCGATTATCGTCACTCACTTGTTTGGAAACCCATGCGAAATGAATGAAATCATGGCGTTGGCGGATTCACGCGGAATTCCGGTCATCGAAGACACGGCACAATCTTTTCTCGCGACGGTTGATGGCAAAAAGGTCGGCACGATCGGAGCGGTCGGGGCGTTTTCTTTTCAGCAAGGCAAACAGATGACAACGGGCGAAGGCGGAATCGTTGTAACAAACGATGACGATCTGGCGAGACGTCTATATCTTTGCATCAACAAAGCCTGGGGCTACGGCGACGAAAATCCCGACCATTATTTTATTGCTCTGAATTACCGGATGACCGAACTGCAAGCCGCAATCGCTTATGAACAGCTTAAAAAACTCGATTCCTCAGTCGCTCAACGCCAGAAAATGGCGGCATTTCTCGATGAAAAAATCAAAGACATTGACGGCATCGAATCTTATAAACCTGCCGATAACGCAACGATGACCTATTGGAAATTCTGTCTGCGGGTTAATGATGAAAAGATCGAAGAAGGTGCGGTCGGTCTTGCCAAAGCGTTAAGAACTTACGACGTCGCCTCGGCCCCGCGATACGTTCAAAAACCGGCCTACAAATGTCAGGTCTTCCGCGAGCAAAACACATTCGGCGACAGCCATTATCCGTTTAATCTCGCCCGTCCCGAAGCGATTGATTACGCGGACGAAAAATTTCCGGGAACTCTAAAAGGCTTGCACGACATTCTTGTTCTGCCGATCAATGAAAGATATACGGAAGAACATATCGAATTTTTAGCTTTATCAATCAGAGAAGCAGTTGAAGCGACGCGGAAGTAAGATTTGCCCACGAATAACGCTAATCTTCGCTAATAATTGGTTTTAATTCGCGTTTATTCGCGTAGATTAGCGGGCAAAAAAAAACAAAAATATGAGTAAACTAAAATTTGCACTTATCGGAACGGGCGGAATTGCTCAAACCTATGCACAGGCTTTTCAGACGAGCGATTGTTGCGAGATCGTCGCGGTTGCCGATGTGAACAAAGATTCGGCGGATGCTTTTGCCGAACCTTTTAACGCAAGATCGTTTGAAGATTATAAAACTCTGGCGGAAAATGCGGAGTTTGATGCCGTGGTCGTGGCGACGCCGCCCGATTCGCATCCCGAAATCGCCGGATTTTTTATGGATCGCAGGAAGCACGTGCTGTGCGAAAAACCGCTGTGTTTATCGTCTGCGGAAGCCAAACAGATGATCGAAACATCTGAAACAATAGGCGTAAAATTTACAATGGCTTCAAAATTCCGCTACGTTGCCGATGTTGTCAAAGCAAAATCGCTGGTCGCTTCGGGCGTCCTCGGCGATGTCATTCAATTTGAAAACGCCTTTACCGCCAACGTAGATATGTCGAAGCGTTGGAATTCAAATATTGAAACTTCGGGCGGCGGCGTTTTGATAGATAACGGCACGCATTCGGTTGATATTATCCGTTATTTTCTCGGCTCGATCTCCGATGTTCTGGCCGTTGATGCCGGTTCGACGCAGGGTTTGAGCGTTGATGAAAACGTCAAAATGTTTGCCAAAACTTCGGGCGGCGTAACGGCAAGCGTTGATCTGACCTGGGGAATCAACAAGGAACTGCCGAATTTTATCAGCGTTTACGGCACCCGCGGCACTTTGCACGTCGGCTGGCGGGAATCGAAATACAAACTAAATTCAAACCCCGATTGGACTCGATTCGGCAATGGTTACGATAAAGTTCAGGCTTTCAAATCCAAGATCGAAAATTTCAGAAATGCGATAAACGGCACGGAAGAACTTCTGATAAAACCATCGGACGCACTCGCATCCGTCGAAGTCATCGAAGCCGCCTACAAATCGCTCAATCAAAATCTGTGGCAGAAAGTTGTTGAAAAAAGCGAAACAGCAGTAAATTAGCCACGAAAAAACACGAAAAGACACAAAAAATTTTTAAAAAGAAAATCAAAAGATAAAGTTTTGGGTTAAAATTAAAAAACACTTTCGTGAAATTTTGTGTAATTTCGTGGCTCAAAAAAATATGGAAAATAAAATCATACATCGGGAACTTTCCTATAAAATCGTTGGATTGGCGATTCAAGTAAGAAAAGAACTCGGTTATGGTTTTCTCGAAAAGGTTTATGAAAACGCTTTGATGGTTTTGCTGGAAGAAAACCGAATTAAAGCCGAGCAACAATTTCCGATAAAAGTTAATTTTCACGGAAGAATTATCGGAAACTACATCGCTGATATTTTGGTTGAAAACTCAATCATTCTCGAATTGAAAACTGTCGAAGCAATCACCAAATATGAAAAAGCTCAAACGCTAAATTACCTCAAAGCGACGGGTTTGAAACTTGCTATAATTTTAAATTTTGGCAAAGAAAGTCTTACACACGAAAGACTAGTTTATTAAAATTTTTTGTGAAATTTCGTGTTCTTTTGTGGCTCAAAGATTATGCCCAAAATTCATCCGACAGCAATAATCGAAGAAAACGTCCAGATCGGCGAAGGCACGAGTGTTTGGGATAATGTTCATATCCGCACGGGGGCCGAGATCGGCGAAAACTGCATTATCGGCGAAAAAACTTATATCGCTTACGATGTGAAGATCGGCAATCTCTGCAAGATCAACGCGATGGTTTATATCTGTGCGGAAGTGACGATCGAGGACGGCGTGATGATCTCCGCCGGAACGATCTTTACCAACGACCGTTTCCCGCGGGCGACGATGCCCGATCTCAAAACTCTGCGTCCAAGCGAACCCGACGAACACACGTTAAAAACTTTAGTTAGAGAAGGTGCGACCATCGGAGCAAACTGCACGATCGGCAACGATCTAACCATCGGACGCTGGGCAATGGTCGGAATGGGTTCGCTGGTTACAAAATCCGTCCCCGATTTTCATCTCGTCATCGGCTCTCCGGCACGCTCGATCGGGGCCGTCTGCAAATGCGGACAGCTTTTTCATCAATTCGGTGAAAATCTTAAAACAAAAGAAATTTCTTGCAGATGCGGCTTGCAGTATGAAATCATAGATTTGGAGGTAAAAGACCTATGAAAAACGAAGCCTTCCAAAATTCCTCCCGTCTTTCAGACAAACAAACCAAAAACGAAATTCAGAAATTTTTTGATAAAGTCAAACAACAAGCGGAGATCGAACGCGAAAATGCACGGCATCGAAGTCCGTTTCTGCGTGTTTTGCAAATTTTGCTGTTGCTTGCTAGCCTGTCGGCGGTCGGAACGATGATCTACGGCTACTATAATTTTCCGTCCGCTCCGATCAGACAGACGGACAGCGGATTTGTTGACAAAATCGGAAAACCGCACACCGAAGCCGCTTTTGAGAGTTTCAAAACCTGGGAAAAAACTTTGCTCATCACATTTTCCTCAGCCTTCGCCCTTGGTTTTATCTTCGCTTTCGCCGATTCACGCCAAAGACGAAAGAACAAAGCAAATTAAAAGTTCGAAATCATTGTGTTAAATTTCATTTATGCCTGAAAAAATTGCCATTGTCGGTTCTGGTTTTCTCGGTTTGACGCTGGCTTTGCGTCTGAGCGAGGCGGGAAATGAAGTAACCGTTTTTGAATCCGCACCGGAGATCGGCGGTTTGGCAAGCGTTTGGCAGATCGGCGATGTCGTTTGGGACAAACATTATCACGTGACGCTTTTTTCGGATTCTTACACGCGGAAGATCGTCGAAGAGATCGGTTTGAAAGACGAATTTCGTTGGGTTGAAACAAAAACGGGTTTTTATACGGACGGCGAACTTGTTTCGATGTCGAATACTTTGGAATTCCTGAAATTTCCGCCGCTCGGATTAATCAGTAAATTCCGTTTAGGCGGAACGATCTTTTATGCTTCGCGGGTGAAAGATTGGAAAAAACTGGAAAAAATTTCGGTCGAAGATTGGCTCGTCAAACTTTCGGGGCGAAAGACGTTTGAAAAAATCTGGAAACCGCTTCTCAAAGCAAAATTGGGTGAAGCCTACAAGGAAACTTCTGCCGCCTTTATCTGGGCGACGATCCAGCGGATGTATGCCGCGAGAAATTCAGGACTCAAAAAGGAAATGTTCGGTTATGTCCGCGGCGGTTATGCGAAAGTCTTGAAAAGATTCGCGGAAGTTTTGGAAGAAAAAGGGGTTGAGATAAAATTAAACTGCCGAGTCGAAAACATCGGGAAATTGATAGACGGGAAAATTTCCGTCAAGGTCGCTGAATGCGACAAATTCAATAGCGTCGGGAGAATCCCGACGACACGAACGGAAGCCGTTTCGACGCTGAAAGTGTCGAACAAAACGCCCGAATGTTCGTCCCCTACAGGGACGGAAATTTCAACGCCAACTGACGTAGGGTTTCACCCTACGCTATTAAATTCGTCGCTTTCAGCGACAAAAACCGAAGATGCGGAAATCGAAAACAACGAATAGTTTGTCAAAGTAATCCTGACTTGTCCTTCAAACATCGCCGCCCGCATTTTGCCGCAATTGACCGAGAGCGAAAGACAAAAACTCTCGGCAATAAAATATCAAGGTATTGTCTGTGCGTCGGTTTTAACCAAAAAATCGCTCTCGGATTTTTATGTAACAAATATCACGGACGACGTGCCTTTTACGGGAATTATCGAAATGTCGGCGTTGGTTGATAAATCGGAGTTCGGCGGAAATGCACTTATTTATTTGCCGAAATACGTTTCGCCGGATGATGAATTATTTGAAAAAACGGATGCGGAAATTGAGAGTGAATTTTTGACCGAATTGGAAAAAATGTATCCGCATTTTGATAGGAATGATATTTTAGAATTCAAAATCTCCCGTGTGCGACAAGTTTTTCCGCTTCCGACTTTACATTATTCAGCGAATGTTCCGAGTGTGAAAAATTCGCTTGACGGAGTTTTTATTGTAAATTCTTCACAGATTACAAATGGAACTCTGAACGTAAATGAAACGATTCAATTAGCTGAAAATTTCTTAAAAAATTATGTTTAGTTTTTTGAATAAAAAGAATAAAGTGCAAATCGAGCCTCAAACGAAAGTTGTAAGAACAAAAGAAATTGCGGGTATTTCTATTCCTGCAATTATTCATAATGACAGCTATTTTTTTGATGATTTGACGGTTTATGAAGATGGAACTGTCGAATGTTGGGAATTGACAGACCTGAATCTGTTTAAACGAAAACTTGAACAAGGTTGGGTTAAACTTTCAATTCCGAATAATAAAAGCATTTCGATTCACGGTTTAGGTGATTGGAAAATTGATGACGGCAGTTGGTTGTTTGATAAAGAATCATTTTACGAATATGTAGTTTCAATAATAAAAAAGCTAAATCCCGAATCACAAAATTTCTACAAAATTTACAAGCAAAAAATAAATGGCGTATCTATAATGGAATCGGGACAAGGAAACATATTTAAAGAACAAAAAGAGTATGAGCATGAAATCTTCCCAACGAAAATAAACGGTGAAAGTTTTAATGTATTTTATAAACAAGACAGCAAATATTTTTTGGTTAATCTTGTGGCTTTTGCCGATGAAAAAATTCAAATCCATCGTTTACCTGAAATTATTGAGTTCAATCTTCAAGAACTTCAAAAACAAGTTGAAAACGGTAACATTTTAACTGACATTCCTAAAAATTCGGTTGTTGAAATCTATGGTTTGGGAAACTTCAAAGTCTTAGATACCGATTATCCTTCTGAGAAAATAGAAGAAAAACTTCTTGAAGTCAGCGATATAATAGAAAACTTAAATAACAGACCTACTTCGATTGAAATTTGCCGTGAAGTTTTTGAGGAATACATAAAAAATCCCACAGTTGAATTAAAAGAAAAGTTAAAAATTGCTTACGAAAAAGTTCCTGAACATCAACGTATGTATGTTGGCGATATGGATATGAAAGATACCGCCGTCAGAATGATTATTTATGGCGATGAAGAAATAAAAAATTGGTCGCATTATATTGTTGCAGAGTCAATGGGAGAAGAACTACCAACGATAAATGTGCCGAAACCGAAAGACGAATAATTTAAGATGAAACAGATAGCAAGTTTATCTTTAGACCTCGACAACAAATGGTCGTATATGAAAACGCACGGCGATGCGGGTTGGGAGACGTTTCCTTCATATCTCGATGTCTGCGTTCCGCGTGTTTTGGAGTTTTTGAAAGAAAGAGATTTGCGGATCACGTTTTTTATCGTCGGGCAGGATGCTCATTTAGAGAAAAATCACGAGGCATTAAAACAAATTTCGCACGCCGGACACGAGATCGGGAATCATTCTTTCCGCCACGAACCCTGGCTGCATCTTTATTCAAAAAAAGAGTTGGTTGAAGAATTTGAAAAGACGGAAGAAGCGTTGGAAAAAGCCACGGGAAAATTGCCGAAAGG
>JBGTRS010000206.1:0-7700 GCA_041940665.1 Pyrinomonadaceae bacterium
TCGCCCGTGAATCTCATCTCGCCGCCGCCCCGCAGAAATATTATCAACTCGGCGTTTGCCCGCGAATAATTGCTCGGCAGATATTGAATGCCGACCATTTCCTCTTCCATAAATCTCGCTGTTTCCGTTTTTATCCAGGTCATTTTTTTATTATTCCTCTTCTCCACCGGTCATCATTAAACCGATCTCTTCGACCGATGTATCGGGAGCAACTTCGCCGACGATCTTGCCTTCACGGATGACGAGCAGGCGGTCGGCGAGTGCCGTAACTTCTTCGAGTTCGGCGGAAACAAGTAGGACGGCTGTTCCCGCGTCGCGTAGTTCGATTAGTTTGCGATGGATGAATTCGATCGCCCCGATGTCCACGCCTCTGGTCGGTTGGGAAACGAGCAGAAGTTTCGGATTGAGTTCGAATTCCCGGCCGATGATGAGTTTTTGCTGATTTCCGCCGCTCAAAGCCTTAGCCGTTAAGTTCGGATTCGGCGGACGGACGTCGAAAAGTTCGATGATCTCCTTGGTTCTCGCTTTGATTCCCGAACTGTCTAAAAGTCCGGCGGTCGAAACGGCGGGTGGGCGGTAATGAACTCCGAGTATCGAATTTTCCGAAAGGTCGGAATTTAAGAGAAGTCCGCGTTTGTGGCGGTCTTCGGGAACATGCCCGATGCCGATCTCCTTGCGTTTGCGGGCTGACAGGTTGTTTATGTTGCGTCCTTCAAAAATTATCTCGCCGCTTCTTTTTTCCGGTAAGACCAACCCGGCGATGGCTTCGACCAATTCGGTCTGTCCGTTGCCTTCGACACCGGCGATCCCGACGATCTCGCCTGCCCGGACATCGAAAGAAATTCCGTCAACGGCAATGCCGTGTTTGCCCGTAACTTTTAAGTCCTTAACTTCCAAAACCGTCGCACGCGGTTCGGCCTCAGTTTTTTCAACCCGCATCAGCACTTCGCGGCCGACGATCATTTTCGCCAGATCGCGGCGGTTCGTTTCCGAAGTTTTCACAAAACCGACCGATCTGGCATCACGCATGACGGTTACTTCGTCCGAAATCGCCAAAACCTCATCGAGTTTATGCGTAATGATGACGATGGTTTTTCCCTGTTCCTTCATCTTCCGCAGAATTCTGAAAAAATCCTCGGTTTCCTGCGGAGTCAGAACGGCGGTCGGCTCGTCCAAAATCAAAAAATCGGCGTCCCGATAAAGTGCTTTTAAAAGTTCGACCTTTTGCTGTTGCCCGACCGAAAGGTCTTCGATCAAAGCATCGGGCTTTAAACCCAAACGCAATTCGTTCGATAGTGCGAGGATGTCTTTATTAGCTTGTTCGAGATCGAGATTGGTGGCATTTCCCGTTTCCGCTCCCAAGATGACGTTTTCCGCCACGGTCATCGTATCGACCAGCATAAAATGCTGATGCACCATCCCGATACCGAGATCGATCGCATCGTGCGGATTTTTTATCTCGACGGGCTTTCCTTCAAACAGGATCTCGCCGGAGTCCGCTTCGTAAAACCCGTAAGCGATCCGCATAATGGTTGATTTGCCCGCTCCGTTCTCGCCGACGATCGCATGGATCGTCCCTTTTTTGACGTGAATCGAAACATCTTCATTGGCAACGCAATCGCCGAATGATTTTGAAATATTTTTTAGTTCAAGCATTTATAATAAATTCAAACGAGATAGAAATTTAAAGCCCGTCAAGATAAGAAAAACCGATAAAAATGCCAAAGACAGGTAACTGAATTTTTTATCCGATTCGTTTTTGATGTAAAAATAGAAAAAAACCGCAAACAAAATATAAGAAAACGCTGCGAGAATTTCTATCAATTCACGGCTTATTATGGCAAATAAAAGTGAAATAAAGCCTATGACCAAAATCAAGATAGAAATTGTCGTTTTTTTCATGGAGCTATCGCGTTTGAAACATTTTTTAGATCTAACATTTAATTGATTCTTGAAACTCTTTCCCGCAACCAATTCTCCGCTTCATCAACTTTCCATTCATCTGATTCGATATTCAGAGAAAGTTCGATGATCTCAACCAGTTCAAAATCTAATTTACAACCATTCAATTCAAGAAAAATTTCCGTTAAAAATGTGGCTGTTCGTTTATTTCCGCCGAGCCAGGGATGATTTTTTATCAGCCCATAACAAAGAGTTGCCGCTTGTCGGATAATATCTGCATCTTCATACGTTGCGGCCTGTTTCAGGCGGGCCAAGGCCGATTCTATTAGGGTTTTGCTAAAGACTCCTTTTTGCTCTTCGCCGAAATAAAACATTAACTCAAAATGTTTTTCGACAGCATCCAGATATGTGAGATAAACAAATTTTTTAGTCGCCAAGTTTTTTTAATTCCTCATAGGCTTCCTTATTTTTTTCCAGAACTCGCTTTGAAATTTCTTTAATTTCTTCTGAAGGTGATATAACTTTACCCTCGATCTTTCTATTTACAACCGTCAAAGCAGCTAAAGAATCTTTTTCTAATCCCAATGCCTCGATAATTTCATTTGGAATTTCTACCGTCCACGAATCCCATTTCGGCTCGGCTTGCGGAGTTTCTTTTTCATTTGTTTGCTCAATTTCTAAAACTTCCGGCATTCCATTATGCTCCCTTTAGTATTTGGATAATTATAGCATCAAATTTATTGAGCCATCGCATCCGTTACTTTTATTTCACCGGAGATTATTTTTTTCCTGGCTTCTTCCACTCTTTGCAAAGTTTCTTCGGAGATCAAGCCTTTGTTGTATTGGTCCAAGGCGTAAGCGACGCCGTCTTTATCGAGGCCGAAAACCTGAAAACCGCCTTCGAATTTTCCTTCCTTGACGGCTTTAACGGCATCATAAACGGCATTGTCCACACGCTTGACCATCGAGGTCAGAACGAATCCGGGTTTGACGGCGTTCTGGTTTGAATCAACACCGATGACGAAATGCTTCGCCGCACCGTCCGGGTATTTTCCGGCCTGTTCGACGGCATCGAAGGCTCCGAGTCCCGAGTTTCCGGCGGCGGTAAAGATCACATCCGCACCGCTTTCGATCTGGGCGAGGGCGAGTTCCTTGCCTTTGCCCGGATTGTTCCAGGCGTGGTCGGTAACGCCGACAAAATTCTTGATAACGCGGATGTCGGGATCAACCGATTTGGCCCCTTCTTCATAGCCGGTGGCGAATCTATGAATAAGCGGAATATCCATTCCGCCGACGAATCCCAAAATGTTCGATTTAGATTTTTCCGCCGCGATCATTCCGACCAGATATGAGCCTTCGTGTTCGCGGAAAACAAGCGATGCGACGTTTTTCTTCGGCGTTTTGCCGTCTTCTTCAAAGATCACGCCGTCAATGATCGCAAACTTGATGTTCGGATAATCTCTCGCCACTTTTTGCATAATCGGCCCCTGAGCGAAACCGACGCCGATGATCAGATCGAAATTCTTTTCGGCAAACGCCCGCATCGCCGGTTCGATCGAGGTCGGATTGCCCGGCTCGACATCCCGCAAAACGATGTCCAAATCCTTTTCAGCCCGCTGAACGCCTTCCCAAGCCGCCGCGTTAAACGAGCGGTCATTCTTCCCGCCGATGTCAAAGACTATACCGACCTTGATCTTGCCCTTGTCTTCGACCGCTTCGGTCTGCATACAGGATGACGTAAAAATCAGAATGCTTGCCAGAACAAGCCAAACCATAAACAGATTCTTTTTCATATCGGTTTTGATTATATGTTTATCGGGAAAGAATTGACAAGCAAATAAAAAAGGGCAGATCGCTCGAACCTGCCCGTTTGATTTTTTATTTTATGCCGCGTCGCAGAAGTTGTTCGTTGAGGGCTTCGCTGACCGCTGAATCGAAACCATTTTGCCCTTCTAGTTTTTTTCGCTCCGCCGTGATATATTCGTCGCGTTTTTTCGAGAGTTCCAGAATCTCTCCGCGGATCTTTTTGCGTTCCGCGATTCTTTTTTCGACCTCTTTCTTACGTTCTTCCGGTGAAAGTCTTTTCAATTCTTCCGGCAGTTCATCTTCGGGAATGTCTTCGAGTTTAATATTTCCATTCTCGATTTCCTGCAAGAGATCGCCCGCATAAGAAAAGGAATTTACGGCTTTATTGACCGCCCGATCAGCTTGAGCGGAAACGGTGACTTCCGCTGAAATTCTGGCTTCGGTAGAATCAACGGTTACGGCATTTTCACGTTGAGCCGAAATTGTGCCGTAGGTGATATATGTTCCGCCGATCTTTTGAGCAAGTTCGGCGAGTTTTTTGTCATACGGAGTTGAAATTGATTGAACACCGCCGTCCTGGGCGATGGCAAAATATTTTCCTTCGCCGCGTTGGGCGATCTGCTGCCAGATTTCCCTCGTCCCGTTCAGATTTCCGCACTGGATCGTGTTGACGTATATGTTTTTCTTGATGGCTTCGGCGGTGGTTTTGATCACATCCGGCTCTTGCGGATATTCCTGCGGCCGGGCATCGCCGACGAGAAAAAGTATCTGTGCCAGACCCGAACGGGGTTTTGACCAGCCTGCATTTTTTACACCGTCTGCCAAAGCACGACGAACATTTTCCGGTTCATCGCCGCCGCCATCGGCTTTGTAATCCATTAAAGTTGTATAAACTTTGTCCAAATCCTGTGTGATCGGCAGAACTTTTGTCACATATTCATCCCCGTTATCACGATAGGCCACCAAACCGACGCGAACACTCGGACGCGATTGTTTCTGCATCACATCATTAACGATTCCCCAGATTCTCTGCTTCGCACCGTCAATCAAGCCCTGCATCGAACCAGTCGTATCCAACACAAATACCATTTCAAGGACTTTTTTATCTTTATCAGAAAAATTATTCCCGGAATGTTTAGTTGAGTAAACCTGACCCGTCAACAGAAATGCGAACAAAGCCAAAACACTTAAAGGGCGTTTAAAGAACTTGAAAGACATCTTTTTATTCTCCTAAATCGTGAATTTTCTTCATTTGATTGGACGAGTTGCGGGATTAGTTGCTTTAGCACGTTAAAATTTTTAATCAATCAGTTTTTTTATCAAACTCTGTGGCTCATTCTTTTCTTCTGAGATTTTATATGCGTTCAGTAATTTTTCTCTAATCGAATCGGCTTGCGATTCACTGCGGCAATAGATGATGCCCAAAGTTTCACCCGTTCTTATTTCATCGCCAAGTTTTGCGATGCAGGCGTAACCGCAGGAATGGTCGATCGAATCTTCGGCTTTTGTTCTGCCGCCGCCGATCTCGCAGACGGCTTTGCCGATCGCGTCGGCTTTGATTTCCGTGACAAATCCTGCTTTGTTCGATTTGATTTCCAATTTAAACAAATCTTTGTCCAGCAAAAGTGCGGGTTCATCGCAGATTTTCGCGTTGCCGTTTTGGAGTTCGAGATTTTCACGGAATTTTTCCAAAGCTTCGCCGCTTTCGATTGCCTTTTGAGTTTTTGATTTTGCATCTTCAATTGAATCGGCGATGCCCGCCATCAGAAGCATTCTCGCCGTCAATTCGGTGGAAACTTCGAGCATCGGCTTCATCTCATCTTCCGTTTCGTTTCGTAAGACCTTGACGCATTCATAAACTTCGTGGGCGTTGCCGACATATTTTCCGAGCGGCTCGTTCATATCGGTTATTAGGGCTTGGGTTACCACACCGCAGGAATTTCCCGTTTCGACCAGAGCTTCGGCGAGGCGTTTGGAATCTTCAAATTCACGCATAAACGCACCGTTTCCGGTCTTTACGTCCAGAACCAGACAATCCAAACCTTCCGCCAATTTTTTGGACATAATCGAAGCGACAATGAGAGGAATCGTCGGAACGGTCGCCGTCGCATCCCGCAGAGCGTAAATTTTTTTATCCGCCGGAGCGATCTCCGCCGTTTGCCCGGCCATTGCGTAACCGCATTTTCTGATGATGCGTTTGAATTCTTCGGTCGAAAGATTGACGTTAAAACCTTCGATTGATTCGAGTTTATCGAGCGTTCCGCCCGTGTGGCCTAAGCCCCGTCCCGAGATCATCGGCACGGCCAGACCGCAGGCGGCGGCAATCGGTGCAATGATCAAAGAAGTTTTATCGCCGACACCGCCGGTCGAATGCTTGTCGGCTTTCGGTTTTTCGATGTCGGAAAAATCCAGGACTTCGCCCGAATGAAGCATCGCCTGCGTGATAAATGCCTGTTCATCGGAATCGAGTTCATTTAAGAACATCGCCATAATCAGTGCGGTGATCTGATAATCCGCCCAGCTGCCGTCGGTGACGCCCTTGATGAAAGAATTTATTTCATCTTTAGACAACCTTTCGCCGTCTCGTTTCTTCGTAATTATATCTTGTGGTCGCACGTTAAGTAATTTACTTCATTAAGGTTATTTTTGCCAAAAATTTGGATGTTTTTGCAAAAATAACTTTTCAAAAGCGTCGCAAAGATGGCATAATAAAAAACGACAAGGGATTTACAGGAGATTAAAATGAAAACAATTTTAGGAATCATCGCTTTTACTTTAACTTTCGGTCTTTCGGCAGGTTTGGTCGGTTTATTGTTCGGATTTCCGCAATATGAAGCTAAATCTTACTCGCACAACCACTACAATTCGGCTTACAAGTATAAGATCAAAAAACTTCTCAAACGAGATATTCGCAACGGCGATGTGAGAAATCGCAGAATTTATAAACTCGAAGCTGAAGGATTACGTTCACCGATCTATAAAACGGAATACAGCGACGCGATCAACGAATATTACGAAGCATCGTCGAGTATGAACGATGCGAATCTTCCCGAAGATTTCAAATACGCCTGGCGTGAACATATGGACGCCTGGAAAGCACAGGCAATCTACGTCAAGTCTCTGCAAGGTGAGGCTGTCGAAGACGAACTCGATACCGCCGTCAGAAATTATGCCGACAATACGAGAGAGATCAATGAAACCTGGTATCAGGTTTTGAGAATCGCCGAAAGATACGGTCTCGATATTGACGGAAGTTACTATCAGTAAAGCTTTAGATTTTCAGCAAAAGAACACAGGCTTCGGCTTTGATCGCTTTGGATAAACCAACCGCATCCAAGCCCTCGCCTGTTTTTGCTTTTATGCTTATCCGATCCTTTTCGACTTCCAATTCAACCGCCAGATTTTCCCGCATCGCTTCAATAAAAGACTTTAGTTTCGGTTTTTCCAAAGAAATAATCGAATCAACATTGCCGATCTGAAAACCTTTCTCATTCATCAGGCGAACCGCTTCACGCAAAAACACGAAACTATCCGCATCTTTCCATTTATCGTCTTTATCCGAAAAATGCGAACCGATGTCGCCCAACGCCAATGCTCCTAAAATTGCATCCGTGACGGCGTGCAAAAGCGCGTCGGCATCGGAATGTCCGACCGCTCCGAATTCAGACGGAATTTCAACGCCGCCTAAGATCAAAGGTTTTCCCGCTTCCAAACGGTGTATATCATTGCCGAAACCGATTCTTACATTTAACATTTATCATCTATCATTTATCAGGTGTATTCAGTTCAAATGATAGATGATAAATGCTAAATGTTAAATGACAAAAAGATTTCCGCTATTTTCAGATCTTCTTCGTGCGTGATTTTTATATTTTTTGAACTGCCATCAACAATCGCAATGTCATATCCTGCTTTTTCGACCAAAAAACATTCATCCGTGGCGACTTCACTTAAATCCCGATCTTCAAACGCCTTTTTAATACTTCAAACCG
>JBGTRS010000207.1:0-7700 GCA_041940665.1 Pyrinomonadaceae bacterium
GGAAATCGAGTTCATCAAAAACGAAAACACTATCAAGCCGATAAACTCCAACATGATCAAAAATATGTACTCATACAAAGTTTTGCCTGAATAATCTCCGTATCCGACTGTGGTGATGACTTCGAAGATGTAGTAGAAGGAGAAAATGTAAACCGTGTGCTTTGGCTTATCCCTAAACTAATTATCAGGATCATTAACCCAAGAAAATTGAGTAAAGTCTCCATGAATTAGAATTTACAATAAGTCATAATCTAACATATTGTTTTGCATAATCATGAATCTACCTTTCTTAATTGAAGAGTAACTTGACTATTAGTCGTTTTTGAAACCATCCAATCAAGTTTTTCCAACTCTTCTTTTGGCGTAAGATCTTCCATATAGTCCGTGACCATTTTGGCACCCATTCGTTTTTCAGCGATTCCTAAAACCGAAATATGACCGGTTGACAAGCCGCTCAGATCTAAATTGGCATTAAAGTTCAAAGTCGAAAGACCGCCGCCGGAAGTATCGAATTTCGGGCTTAAAAACCCGGCGGATAAATTACTTTGCAGGATCGGAGCAACGACAATATTTCCTTGCACCGCACCGATTCCGCTTCCTTGCCTGACGACTCCGTCACTTCCGGTCACGATAATTATTCCGTTAAAATTAAAATCGTCTTTCAGAATCAGTTTGCCCGTCGTGACCAGAATTCCGCCGCCGGCACCGCTAAAGACGACATCACCGTCAACGTATGTAATTCCTTTTCCTTCGGCGTTATTTCCAAAGTTGAGCGGAGTTTGACCGCTCGTATAATAACTATTGGAAGCCTCGGCCATTTCCTTTAAATCTTTGAGTGTTGTATTTAACTTGGCCGGCGTTTTGAGCCAATCCGGTAATTCTTCCGAAACATTGGCAGGATTCCCGACCAAGTTCAAATTACAGGTGCCGCCGCACAGAACAGTACTTAAAATGCTCAAGAGACCGGAGTTTGAAGTTGTTCCGATCGGCGAAATCAAACGGCCGTTGCCCGCATCTTGTCCCGAAAAGGTGATCGGACTAAGTGTTCCGGGATTAAAAACCGAACCGACCGTATTTCCGACCATCGTTAAGGTGGCGGGAATCAATCCGCCGTTGAACGGATCTTTTTTGACCATTGCTTCCAGAGTCTTTCTGGCTCCTCTCGGTCCGTAACCGGTCGAACGAACTACCAGCCTGATCGGTTCGGCCAAAGTGATCGTCACGTTTATATCGGTTCTTCCGCCGTTCGTACTCGGCGGGTTCGGGGTAATCGAAAGGGGCAATGTAACGACACTGCCCATGATCAGGTGAACCGGTGAATCAAAATTGAACTTGACATTATTTATGCTGTTCGGACCGATAGATCCGGCTTTGATTGTGCCGCGGATGATCGTTGTCGCCTTGTACGGAGCGGTCATTTTAACTTTTATTTCAAAGCGTGTGTCGCTGGGAATCAAGGCCCCCATACCGGTTGTCGAGATTGTAAAATTTCCGAGATCAATACCGATCTCGCGGGCTGAAACATTAACCCCGGCGTGAGTTTTCGAATTATAGGTGATCGTTGCCGAACTCAGGATAGTTCCCCAGGTTTTGGAATTACTCCCGCCGTCAATTTTTCCCGTAATTTCCAGTGAAATCAATTTCAGCGGATTATCCGGGTCAATTATCTCGACACTGAACGCATTTCCCGTCAAGGGCGTATAAGTTCCCGTGCCGATCGTCGAACGTTCGGGGTTTGTCATGCCGCCCGGCGTGTAATCATAACTGATCCAGCGGGAAAGTCTCGGACTTACACTTGTATCGGCCGGGGCGTTCGAATCTTCAAGTCTGATGGCTTTCGCAAAACTTATTTTGTTATTTGGATGCGATGCCGGCTTGGTATTATCCAGAAGCGGACTCGGCTCCGTATTGCCGCGTAAAACGTTCAGAGCCGTCTGAATTCCGCTTTCAGCCGCATTATATGCCTGCTGTTCGGCGTTTATGTCCGTCACATTGGCCGTCAGCATAGATGCCTGCAATAAAACACCGGAAGTTGCTACTAATAAAAGAAGAGCGATCATCAGAACCATAACCATCGCGGCCCCTTTTTCATTTTTTCTTCTATTTTCTTTAACTTCCTGTTTTTTCATCTTTTGTTTCCGAATGATTTTTAAAGAATTAATACAAATTAAGCATATAATCCGAGTTTCGCAGTACGATTTCGGTCGTCAAAGCCACATTCTGATTATCCGGTTGGCCGGGAACGTCATCCATCTGAACCATCAGAGTCATTTTTATTTTGCTTGTGTTTGCCGTCGGGACATTGCTCGTCGTCGGAACCGAACTGCTTCCCGAATAGTTGTAATATGAGAAAGTTACGTTGGAAACGCGGTTGATCACGACCGATGTATCGGGAACGGCAAATCTATCGTAACGAACAACCGAATCAATATTCGGATCATAGAAGTAAATTATTTCTTCGCCGACATCATTTGTTTCCAGATCATCATTTTTGATATTTGCCCGAAAATGAACTTTTTGACTGTTGGAATTATTTAGAACGATCCCGTTTCCGTCGACTCCGTAGCCGGAATTGGCGATCTCACGCGACATCAGGTTTAAAGCCGCCTGAACCGAAGTTAAAGCGTCGGTTTTCTGGGTTTCTCTGTCTCTGACTCTGAGCGACGCCGTAAAAATTGATGCAACAACACCTAAAACCGTGAGCAAAATCGTCATTACCACCAGTAACTCGACCAGCGAGAAACCTGCCTCGGTTTTTTGTTGTTGTGATCTCGTATTCATTTTTTTGCTCAGTTCATTCTGACTCTTCGAAACGTAGCCCTGACCGGTACGGCGGTCTGCCAACCTTGCGTCGGATCCAAGGCGGCGACGGATATTTCAATTTCCTTTAAGGTCATGGTTCCGTCAATTTGAATACCAGTTGTAAAAGGATCGTCGTCAATTTTTATATCCACCTGAAATCTGTCTCCATCATCCAGGACAACGGTTTTTATGGGCTTTTCACCGCCTAATAATTTTGTATCAATAACCGTGGCTGAAAACTTTACGCTTCTTAATTCTTCCTCTTCTTTTTGCAGAACCGCTAAAGCCTTCGAGCGTGTGTTATTGGCAAAATTGTAATTTATTGCAAACGACAGGGCCGTAAATGCTCCCAACACCACGATCAATAAAACCACAAGGGCAACGCAGACCTCGATCAATGAAAAACCGGTTTCTAGGTTTAAGCTTTTGATAATGTTGTTCATTTTCGGATTTACACGCATTGTCAGACCCAAAATCCTCCTAATTTCCTAAAACCACATCAATTACCGACCCGTCACTCGGAATGGTCGTTGCCAGCGGTTGAACTCCACTCGTTGTGCTTGTCGAAACGTTCGAAGGCGGCGTGGCGGTTTCCAACATTTCATCACCGTTCAAAACTGTCACAGTTCCGGTCGGCGATACGGCAACTATCTGAAAACTTGAAGGATTAGTTGATATTTCCGCACAGTTTTTTCGGCACACCAAAAAATTCGGAGTGATTATATTCCCGTCTCCGTCAGTCGCAATCGTTTGTCCCCGATTGTTAAAGGATATAACAACCGGAAAAACTAAGTTATCACCGAAAAATTTGATTTGATCCTGGTATGAAAAGTCTATGTCGCGTTTTTCATTCGTGTCCAAAACGCCGTTTTGATTGAGATCGGTTCTTACCGAGAATGAAGTGGCGTCATTTATTGTTATGTTCGCCTTTTCATTGGCGTCTGATGCGTTTCTTTTGACCGAATCGAATCTTGCTCTTTCTAGATGTGTTTTCAGTTCCGAAGAAACATTCTGCATCTGCAGATTGTTTCTTGAGGACTGTATCTGAAGCAATGCTATGAGTGAAATTATGAATACGATTGTTAAAACAATTAACAATTCGGTCAGGCTAAAGCCTTCGAATCTGGTTTTGGGGCAACTTGGCATAGGAGATACCTTTTCTTTTTTTTAAAATACAACTAACCGAGGAAATTGAGTACGTCTTGAGTAAAACCTCAATTTCATTTATATCAAGTCGGATAAACAACCGTCAAGTTATTTTAACTATGTTTAACAAGAAAAAGAGGATTGATAACGGCGTTATCAATCCTCTTTTCGGTTGATTTATTATTTGAAACTATTGAAAACAAACTTCCGGTACATTTTCCATAGTATTTTTTATGAGCATATCTACAACCGGCTCGAATTGTCCGTCCGCTTCTTCATATACCTTTAATTGCTCATCGGCGGAAGTTCCGCGTTCCAAGATCGTATAAATATGTTCGATTTCATTCCTCGAACCGAGATCATCTACAACTTCATCAACAAAATCCAGTAATTCCTGAATTAAATCTTTGACCGGAACTTCTTTTTGTTTTCCCAGATCGAGCAGTTTTCCATCCAGGCCGTAACGGATCGCCCGCCATTTATTTTCCTGAATCAACCGGCGATGATAGAGTCTGAAACCGAGATTGTTGTCTATCAAAAGATGAAGTTTGGCGACGATGGCTTGAAAAAGAGCCGCCACGGCGATCGTATCGTCAACCCGCGTCGGAATATCGCAAACGCGGAATTCCAGCGTCGGAAATTTCGGATGCGGACGGATATCCCACCAGATTTTCGTGGCGTCTTCCGCACAATTCATTTTGATGAGCAGATCAACATAACTTTGAAATTCCTGATAGGAATTGAAATGATCTGGTATATCGGTTCGCGGAAATTTCTTGAACACTTCGGAACGATACGACTTTAACCCCGTATTGAACCCGAGCCAAAAGGGTGACGAGGTCGTCATCGCCAGAACGTGCGGAACGAAATAGCGGGCGGCATTCATTATATGGATACGTCTTTCCGGATCTCTGATACCGACGTGGACGTGAACGCCGAAGATCAGAAGACTGCGGGCGACCATCTGAAGTTCATCAACCAGCAGTTTATAGCGGTCGTGTTCATAAATTTCCTGTTCCGACCATTTTGAAAAAGGATGGGTGGAAGCGGCAATGATTTCCATATCTTTTTTTCTGGCCAGACTCGAGATGATACAGCGTAATTGTGAAATGTCTTCGCGGGCTTCCTGGATGTTGGCACAAACTCCAGTACCGACCTCGATCATTGATTGGATCATCTCCGGCTTGATCTTTTCGCCGAGCATCAATCTGCCTTCATCCAAAATTTCCGAAACGCGGGATTTTAGTTCGCGTGTATTTGGGTCAACGATCTGAAACTCCTCTTCTATTCCAAGTGTGAATTGATCAAACATCTATATTTCTCCTCCCTTGAAGCCCAAATAGAAAACCGCTCATATTTAAGGCGTTTGTTTTTATTCCATTTCCAATTCTTTTTTCAGCAATCTTTCGTTTTCTTCCGACAAGTCCTTGAATCTGATCCCGACTCCCTGACCCGGGTCCGTATAGGCAACAACTCCCGAAACTTTGAAATCTTTTCCGGATAAGATCATCTGCATCGAAATCTCATCGCCGGTTTCAAGCTGGGCATCGGTCGTAATATAGAGACCGCCGATGCCTATATCTCTCGTATTGGCAATGCCCGTCGCATCTCCGCCTTCAAACTTTACATCAACGATCAATCTTTTCCGGTCTGATTGCCGCCTTTCTCTCGGTGAAAGGGCTTCCGATGGTTCTTTCGGTAACATATTTTCCTCTTAACTTCTGATATTTTTTTGAAATGCCTTTTATAGGTATTGTAATCAATTTTTTGTAATTTGAAAGTCCTTATCAACTTATCTGTTCATAAACAGATAAATAAATTCAAAAACCCCAATTTTCGGGTGAAATTCAAGATATTGATTTTTTATGAATAATAATTACTGCATTGGATTATCAGACGGTTGCAATTTTTTTTATGCCAAGTTACCATAAATCACAAAAAATAAGCCTTTTAATAGTTTTTTTACCCCCTAAGTGTTTATAATCAAAAAAGGCTATTTTTACTTTAAAACTTGTATTCAATTTTATGGGATTTTCAACAACAGCCATTCACGCCGGAAACGAACCTGACATTGCTACGGGTTCGGTCAGCGTCCCGATTTACCAAACTTCGACATATAAGCAAGATGCCCTTGGAAAACATAAAGGTTTTGAATATGCCCGCACCCAAAATCCGACGAGAATGGCCTTGGAAAAAAACATCGCCGCTCTCGAAGGTGCAAAATTCGGCTATGCATTCGCCTCGGGAATGTCGGCAACCGATGCCTGTCTGAAACTCGTTAAAGCGGGCGAACACGTAATTTTAGGCGATAATACTTACGGCGGAACATTTCGGCTGTTTGATAAAGTATTAAAAAATTACGGCGTTGAATTCGATCTGGTAGATACCACCGATTTGAGCAAGGTTGAAAAAGCTTTTAAGGTAAACACGAAAATGGTCTTTGTCGAAACGCCGACCAATCCGGTTATGAGCGTTACGGACTTGAAAGCTGTTTCCGAATTGGCTCATACACAGGGTGCAAAGGTCGTCTGCGACAATACATTTATGTCGCCCTATCTGCAACGACCGATCGAACACGGTGTTGATATAGTCGTTCACTCGACTACGAAATACCTGAACGGACATTCCGACAGCGTCGGCGGATTCGTCGCCTTAAATGATGAAACGGACGCTGAATGGATTCAATTTGTTCAGAATTCGGTTGGTGCTATACTTTCACCGTTCGATTCGTTTTTGGTTTTACGCGGAACGAAAACATTAGCCGTCCGGATGGAAAAACACAATGAGACCGGACAAGCGGTGGCGAACTTCTTGGCCGAACATCCGAAGGTTCAGAAAGTTTTTTATCCCGGATTGGTCTCGCATCCGCAGTATGAACTAGCCAAACGCCAACAGGACGGCTTCGGCGGAATGGTATCTTTCGAAACAGGATCGCTCGATAATGCAAAAAAGGTTTTAGAGAACGTCAAGATTGCAACTTTAGCGGAAAGTTTGGGTGGTGTAGAGAGTTTAATTTCGCATCCGGCGACAATGACACACGCTTCGGTTCCTTTTGAGAAACGTCAGGAACTGGGTATTACCGACGGTTTAGTCCGCATTTCAGTTGGAATTGAAGACATTGAAGATATTATTTTAGATTTAGACCAAGCACTTGGACAGTAGAAAGTCGAGAGTTTTGAGTCGAGAGTTTTACTATTTTACCGCTCTCCGCTCTCCGCTCTCCGCTCTTATATTATGTTGATTGTTGAAGCACACGCCACATCCCACGTCGGAAGAATCCGAAAGGGAAACGAGGATAATTATCTATTATTGGACATCACAAATTCGGAAACTTGCACGAGTTCGCAAGATGCCGGCGAATTTAAGGTCGAATCGAGAAAATTCGATATTGACGAAAACGGAATTATCCTGGCTGTTTCTGACGGAATGGGCGGAGCTCTGGCCGGCGAAGTGGCCAGCAAGATGGCGGTCGAAACGGTCAGCGGCGTGATCTTAAATGAAGACCCGGAAAAAACCATCAATCCGGACGGTTTTAGCGACACGTTGGTTGGAAAACTTTACGAAGCAACGATCTATGCCAATTACAAGGTTCATCAGAAAGGACGTGAGCCCGAGTTTCAAGGTATGGGAGCGACCTTTACGGGCGTCGGTATCACTCCCGAAGGCGTGGATCTCGTCCAGGTTGGAGACAGCCGGACGTATCTGATCCGCAACGCTAAAATTTATCAACTCACCAAGGACCAATCCTTGGT
>JBGTRS010000208.1:0-7672 GCA_041940665.1 Pyrinomonadaceae bacterium
TTTTTGTCTGTACATTTTCATCACCGCCTTGTTTTTTACGTATAATTTAAACGCAACCTTCGCTCAAGACCCCGAAAACACCGATCAGCTCAGAGATAAGGTGAGCGAACTTCTCGATCAGGATAAATATGTCGAAGCGATTCCGTATTTGGAAAGATTGGTCATAGCCGATCCCGAGGATGCCGAAGCGAGTTTTTATTACGGCTTTGCATTGATGGCCAAAGCCCAGGGTTTGACGAACAAGGAAGAAGCCAAACAACTTCGCGTGCGGGCGAGAAAAGCATTTCTGAAAGCCAAAGAACTCGGTTCGAAACAAAAACTGATCGATGCTTTTTTGAGCTCGATTCCGCCGGACGGTAGTCTTCCGAATGCGTTTTCGGAAAATGCCGAAGCCGAAGAATTGATGACCAAGGGCGAAAAAGAATTTACCGGCGGAAACTATGACGCCGCCATCAAACTCTATACGAAAGCCCTCGAACTCGACCCGAAAATTTATGAAGCCGCACTTTTTACGGGCGATATGTATATGCGAAAAAATGAATTCGATAACGCCGAAATTTGGTATCAAAAAGCCATCGCGATTAATCCCAATCGGGAAACCGCCTATCGTTATTCGGCAACGCCCTTGATGAAGCAAAAGCTCTACGACAAAGCCCGCGACCGATATATCGAGGCTTATATCGTTGAGCCGTATAATCGTTTTACAACCGCCGGCCTGACTCAATGGGGAACGGCCACCGGAACAAGCCTCGGACATCCGAGAATGAATATTCCCAAATTTGAGATCAATGAAAAGGGCGAAGCGAATTCGACGATTTCGATCAATTCTTTAGCCGACGACGGTTCACTGGCCTGGATCGGTTATACGGCCACCCGTACCGAATGGCACGAGAAAAAATTTTCCCAAACATTTCCGAATGAAAAAAACTATCGCCACACGTTAAAAGAAGAAGCGGAAGCACTCAGAAGCGTGATCAAGATCGCCAGAGAATTGAAAGGGAAAAAGACAAAATTAAACCAGCAACTTCAAACGCTGATCGAACTCGATGAAAAAGGTTTGCTTGAAGCATATATTCTGATAGCGATTCCCGATGAAGGAATTGCTCAAGACCACGCCGACTATCTCAAAACCAACCGGGATAAACTGAGAAGATATGTGGTGGAATACGTTGTCCGGCAGTAAAAAACTTAAATCCGCTAAAAAAAAAGTAAATCTTTGAACATAAAAAATTTGCCTGAAGAGTTTTCTGCTGATATAAAGGATTTGTAAAAATGCCGTATACGGCAAACCCGCTTCCAACGTTTAATGCCGAAAGGCGGACTTCTTTTCCAACTGACTTTATAAATCTTTGTCTGATTATGAGTAAAAAAATATCCTTGATCCCGGCTTTTGTCTTTGTTTTTATCTTTGCAACATCGGTTTTTTCGCAGATCGAAGAAGAGGTTACGATAATCGAACAGATCGGTACGAGAAACTCGCGGTGCCACGGATTGGAAAACGGCATCATTGACGAAGAAAAATTCAAAAAACTCAAGGCCGATAAGAGTTGTTCGCAGATAAAATTTCTCGAACCGGATTTTTCCGCACAAACATTGATCGGCTACCATGTCGGCGGCGACTGTTTTTTAACGGTTGACACGACGGTTTTCCGCAACTACAAAACAATGACCTATACCGTCAAAATCTACAATCAATGGGGCAGATGCCGTGCCAGCGGTTCGTTCCAGGGTTTTCTGCTGATCGGTAAAATCCCGGCGGATTACAAACTCGAATTTGAAGAGATCAAGGTTGAGGATTTTAAGATAAAAGGTATGTAAAAAATTAACCACGAGATTTACGAAACAGGCACGAAAGAATACGAAAATGTTTGTTAATTATTAGATCTTTCGTAAATTTTCGTCTTTTTCGTGGTTAATTCTTATATACAAAACTCACGTTAATTACGCACTTGCACCTTCAATGACCTCAAACAATTCCAGAATCACACGTCCCAGAGGTTTGCCGATGTCCGGCGGAACGCTCGAATTTACCTGCACGGCGATGGCGATTTTTTCTTTCGGAAAATACATCATATCGGTAAAATAGCCCGGAAAAAATCCGCTGTGGCCGTAGGTTACGCCCTTCGGAGTCGGCCGGATGATCACGCCGAGACCGTATTTGACGTCGCGTCCGAGCAGCGGGGCGGAAACGCCGGCGAGCATTTCCGGCAGAAGAGATTTGTCAAAGGCCCGGCCTTCATACATAAATTTCGCCCACCGTGCTAAATCTTCCGAAGTCGTCACCATGCCGCCGCCCGTCCATTCGAACTGCGGATTAAAGCTCATCTTGCCGTCCTTCAGCATCTCGTCATTATCGCCGAACGGATTGTCTTTTCCGGCGTAACCCTGCACGAGACCTTTGATTGTCGGGCTGACTTGCGGTTTCGTATGTTTTAGTTTGAGCGGTTTCAGGATACGCTTTTTCGCCTGATCGTAATAACTTTTGCCCGTCACTTTTTCGATGACCATGCCGAGAACGATAAAATTCGTGTCGGAATAATCCCAGCCTTTGCCGGCTTCAAAGGCGGCTTTGGAATCGAACAGATAGGCGATCTGCTCACGCGGTTTCCAGACTCTGTAGGGATCGGCAAGCAAATCTTTGACAAATTCGGGATTGAATTCATACCGCACGAGTCCGCTCGTATGATTCATCAGCTGGCGGACGGTTATACTTTTTGCATTCGGCAGACGCAAAAACCATTCTTCATCGCCGAAGAACTTTTCGATCTTGTCGTCGAGGTTTATCTTTCCTTCTTTGACGAGTTGCAGAGCAACCGCCGCACAGTAGGTTTTCCCGACGCTTCCCGCGAGCATATAATCAGAGGGTTTCATCGGAGTTTTCTTAACGCGGTCGGAATAGCCGGTCGCGAGGCCGAAAGAAGTTCCGTCCGCTAAGATCACGCCGATCGTCGCCCCCGGAAACTTGGCATTCTTGTGCCATTCGTCGAGTTTCGCCTGCAGATCATTTTTGAGTTTTTCGTCGGAGATTCCCGCAAAAACGCTTGCACTATTTATTAACATCACAAAAATTAAAGCATATAAATATCTTTTGTTCATAAATTGTTTCACCATTTCTATTGTTTCAGCTTTTGTTTTTTATTAATTGCCGTTTGCTCATGGTTTTTGAAAGTTAAATCCGACATTAAATTCTCTGTTTTTCTTGGCGGTGAAGCCGCACCAATAAAATCAAATCTGACCGCATCTTCAATGCGGAAAATCTTTGCTCAACAACTCCAGACGCTTCGCCTCTGGCTACCATATTGAAGGCGGTTTCACCGCCAAAACCAAACAAAATACTGTCGGATTAAGTTTTCAAACACAATTCACTGACAGCAATTCAGTATTTCACTTAACCATTTCCTTTTCCTTTTCCGTGCATCCCTGCGGTTCGATGGTCGAGATGGAATTGCCGAGTTTCCAGCCCGTCGCCGTCCGAACGAGATGGAATGAATTCATTCCGCAATGCTGTAATTTGCCGTTCGTGATAAACACATACCGTCCGTCCAAAGTTGCCAGATCGCCGAAAACCCGGACTTGCGAGTCATACATCTTTTCGCTCAAATCAGCCCGTTTTGTTTCAAAGAATTTGGAGAACGCCTCACGCGAAAGATTCTGTGTCCGGTTTTTTCCGTCCGTCCCTTTGATAAACGCGGTCAGTTGCGAGTCCGGCGTATGCAGTTCGATAATTTCAGCAGGTTTATGTGCCGCCATTAAATCGAATAAATTTTCAACCGATGCCGAAACTTCTTTGTTTTCAGTCGGGACAGTCGGTTTTTCATCACAGCCCGCGGCCTCGATCGTCGTCGTCGCATTGGCGATCTTCCAGCCCGCGGCCGTCCGCAAAAGATGAAAAGCGTTCGCTCCGCAATGCGAGAATTTTTCGCCGACGTGAAATGTGTAACGCCCGGTGACGACCGCCGCGTCGCCGTAAATCCGGACTTCTTTTGCGGGCATTTTTTCGATGAACTCACCTGCTTTTGATTCCGAGATCATTTTGGCAAAAGCCTCCGCCGAAAAGTTTCGCGTCGTCGAAAAACCTTCACCGCTTCGGGGTTTATCGAGGGCGGTCAGTTGTCCGTTTTCTAGAAAAAGACCGCGGATCGCCTCAAAGTTTTTCGCCTTCATCGCGGCGAAAAGTTTGTCGGGAATTTCCGAAGCGGCTTTCATATCGTCGCTCTTTACGTTTTGAGCCAAGGCGGCGGAAGCCAGGACAGTCAAAATCACGGTTAAAAGAATCGTTTTCATATATTTATTTTTCCTCTTTAGTCTTCATTTTCAGAATTTGTTCGATATGTTCCATCGCGGCGAAAGTCGTGCTATGAAAGCCGTAAATTCTCACCGGCCGGAGACCGTTCTTTTTAAGCCATTCGGCAAAAAACGGCATCACGGTCAGGCGGTCTTTCGGCGGAAAGGCCGCATTGCCGAAAAAATAAAACAGATCGCCCTGATAGATATATTTCTCCTGCGGCAGATAGACGGCGATGTTTTCCGCCGTATGCGGATTCGCACCGACATTCATCAGTTCGACCGTTCTCTCGCCGTCCGACACGATGCGTCTTGAATCAAAAGTTTCGATCTTTACGCCGGGGGCGAATTTTTCAAAGAACGCCTTATTGCCCGGTGTGGTCAGGACGGCGGCACCTTCTTTGGCAAATGCCCGCAGACCGCCCGCGTGGTCGCTGTGGAAATGCGTCGGCACGACGTATCTGATCGGTTTATTTTTGACTGTTTCTTTTATTTTGGCGATAAATTCTTCCGAAAGTGCGTCCGGGTTCGTTAACGATTCGACCGGCGTGTCTTCGAGAAAAGGATGTGCCGCCGGAGCTTCGACCGCCAACACGAAATCCTTGAATTCGACGAACATCGGCTGATACGAACCGCCGATGCCGTAAGCCAGATAGACGCCCGGTGCGATCTCTTTAACTTCGCCCGGCGGGGTGATAAAGCCTTCGAGATCGGCGGGAAGCTCGAACATTTTTCCGGCTTCATTTGAATTTGCCAGAACTTCTTGAAAGGTCATCGAACGCCAATTTTCGTCCGCAACTTTGACCGCGTGATCTTGGGGAAACCATTTCAAAGCGGCATGCGGTTGATAACCGGAAAATATGTATTCGGCCGTCGTTTCGCCGAGGGCGGGAAAATCGACCGAAAATTCGTATTTTGAAAGCAGATTTGTTTTTTTGTCGAAAAAAAGCCGCAGAGGGGTTTTGGCCGCCGGCAGTTCGACCGAAATCACCTCGTGTTCTCTGTTTGCAAAGTTTTTTATTCCGAGATATTCGAGTTTTTCGCGATTCGCCGAAACTTCAAGCAGGAGTGCGTGCGGAATTCTCCGTGCCGCCCGGTCGCGTTCGACCGAAGGAAATCTGACCGGCGATGCACCGGCGAACCGGCTTGTAAAATCGGCGATGACACGGTGCGTATCGGTAAAAAATATCCTCCGCCAGCGGGTCGTGCCGTCGTGCCGTCCGGTTTTGTATTCGTAAGCGAGTCGTTTTCCATCCAGAAAAACGGCGAGTTTCTCCTCGTGCCCGGCCGTCGTTTTTTGTTCAGGATGAAACCCCTGGGCGTCTGCCGACCGGTGTTCGACGCCTTTTGCCCGGACATAGATCGAGCTTAGGCCCTTTAGTTTCGCTTCACCGCCGAGTGCATCGAAAGCGGAATTCAAAACGTGCTGAGCCTCCTCCCTCGTTTTTTGCGTCTGTGCATTGCAAACGGCGAAAAAACAGAAGATCATCGTCAGTCCCGTTAAGATCAAACTAATCTTTCTCATATTTACTTTCCCTTTTCGATAAAAGAAGCCGCAATTCGCGGAGCGATCTTCTCGAGCCATCTGTTCATTTCATCTTGCGTGTAATATTTTCCTTTGAGCATCACGCCCGCCCGGTTTTCGGTGGCGGCAATGTCTTTGAGCGGATTTGCATTCAAAAGAATCAAGTCGGCCTGTTTTCCCTTTTCGATCGTTCCGACGCTTTCAAGCGTGCCGAAAAATTGAGCAGGATTTTTCGTCGCCGATTCGAGGACGGCGTAGTTTGAAAGACCGGCGTCTTTTAGAGCTTTAAGTTCGCGGTGCATCGAAAAACCGTAGAGAAAAAGAAATTCGGGCGAATCCGAACCGGCCATAATTTTTCCGCCGGCGTCGTGGATCGCCTTGATAAGTTTGTTTCTGTATTCAACCCATTTTGCCCGTTTTTCCAAAGAAACTTCATTGATAAAGCGATTGCGTTTGTAAAAATTGAGCCACCGCTCCTGAACCGTTTTCGGATAAAATTTGAAATCTGGTTGCGAGCGGATTGATTCTTCCGAACGCGGCAGACCGAATGCATCTTTCATAAAATGCTGTGTCGGATTGACGAACGGATTGGCCTCGACGGTACGCCTTGCGATCATCGGAATTTTCTTTTCGTCAACAAAATTAAGGCTTTCCCAGTTTTTCGGATCGTAAATATAGAGGTCGGAAACCGCACCTTTGACGGGAGCATTGTCCGCGAGAATCGCTTCGAGGTATCCGTCGAGATGTTCGATCTGCTGTTTGGCTTTGAAGGCTCGCTCAAGCCCGACATACCGCGAATCGGCGTGCCCGACGACTTTTATATTTTGATTTTTTGCTTCATCAACCGCCGCTTCATAGACATTTGCGTCAATAAACGTCGTGATCTTGATAAAATCGTAACCAGCCGCTTTTGATTTTCGGACGGCTTCGCGTGCTTCTTCTTCGGTTTTGACGACAAAATTATTTCCCTGTTCTCTGCCCGTCAGATGCGGACTTGCCGAATAGATCGTCGGTGCGATGATCTCGCCTTTTGCCGATTTTGCTCTCAGAATTAATTGCTCCGGCGTGCCGATCATCAGGCGAATCGTCGTCACGCCGTTGGCGATCATTACCTTTAATTCGTCTTCGGCGATCGAATCGGGATAATCGTCATTGTCGGACAAAAGATGTGTATGCATATCCATCAAACCCGGGATCAGAAATTTCCCTTTTGCTTCAATGATTTGAGTATTCTCCGGCAACTTCACATTCTTGCCGATCCCGACAATTATCCCGTCGCGGACTAAAACGGTTTGCTCTTTTAAAACCCGCTCTCTATCCAGCGGAATGACATTGACATTTCTAAAAGCGACGGTTTGCGTCAAAACGGCGATATTGCCGCTCAAAATAATCATCAAAACGAAAATAATTTTATTCATAAAATGACCTCATCAAAAATTTTACTGAATGTGTTTCTCGGCTTCTCTGACCTGCGGCAAATCCCTATCCGCATTTTGCCAGGCCGTTAGGAATTTTTGATAAAATTCCGCCGCTTTTCCTTTGTTTCCGGCTTTCGTGTAAGTTCGGGCGATGCCGAGATAAGCCAAACCGCTGTTTGGTCTGACTTTCAAGACTTTTTCAAAGGCCTTAACGGCTTCGTCGAATTTTCCGGCTCTTATGTAAGCCGCTCCCAAGCTTTCATAAACGGGGCGGGTGTAATGCGGCGGTTCCCAATAGCCGAGATTTTTTTCCTTTTCGATCGCTTCGTTTAATAACTTAAACGCTTCTTCGTGTTTCCCCCGAACGCTCAAAATCGAACCGCGTAGATCAAGCAGATGAACACCGAGAATTCTCGACACGGGATGAAATTATTGATTTTCGGAG
>JBGTRS010000209.1:0-222 GCA_041940665.1 Pyrinomonadaceae bacterium
AGGTCGTCGTGTTCCGAAGTTTGAAAGAAAACCATCTTCGACAGATTCTCGACATCGAACTCGCGGCCGTGCAAGACCGCATCACCGAATCGGCCGGCACGAAATTTATTTTTGAATGTTCCGACGGGGCAAAGGAATTCTTATTGCAGGAGGGAATTGACCTCAAATACGGGGCGAGACATCTTAAACGGGCGATCGAAAGATTCCTTGTTTATCCGCTCT
>JBGTRS010000209.1:232-7672 GCA_041940665.1 Pyrinomonadaceae bacterium
CGTTGCTGGCGGCCGAAACACGACGCATGTATCATATGTATCATATGTATTGTATCGTATTCCCGTAGCCATGTTGGCTCAAGCCCTCTGATCGCAATACATTGGGTTAATAGGCGTAGTAGAGCTCCTGCGGCAATGAATGCACCTACTGATGATGAGACAATGGATAGCGACATGCTTTATGACGAAGTGGGGGAGGAAGAGGAACCTGAATTTGACGAAGAAGAGGAAAAACTTACATTTTCAAAGATCGAAGGCAAAATGATCGTTACTGAAAACGAAGAAGAAGAAATAAATGACGAACCCGAAACCAAATCCGATGCGGTCGGACTTCCGCTTCCATCAGCCGCCGTCGGCACGGAAAAAACCAAATCGCAAAGTGAGAATCCTGAAAATAACTAAAAGGTTCTGTAAAATTCAATCTTCGAGGCAAGGAAAATTCTTCTTGCCTTTTTTACTTCTCCCAATCTAAACTTCTTTTCACCGCTTTGTTCCATTTTGTTTTTAGTTCCTCGGCTTTTTCTTTCGGCATTTTGGGTTTAAAGCGTTTATCTTCCTGCCAATGATTTTTCAAATCTTCTTTTGAATTCCAAAAGCCGACCGCCAAACCCGCCAAATATGCCGCACCGAGAGCGGTTGTTTCAAGGATATTTGAACGGACGACGGGAATTTGCAGGATGTCGGCTTGAAACTGCAGAAGCGAATCGTTTCTGGTCGCACCTCCGTCAACTCTTAATTCGGTCAGTTCGATGCCCGAATCTGTGTGGATTGCGGAAAGTAAATCAGCCGTTTGAAAAGCGATTGATTCGATCGCCGCCCGGGCAATATGTCCCTTTCCCGTTCCGCGGGTTAAACCGATCAACAGACCTCTCGCTTCCTGATTCCAATGCGGCGTTCCCAAGCCCGCAAACGCTGGAACGAAATAAACTCCGCCGTTATCAGGAACGGAATTGGCAAGGTTTTCAGCTTCGCCCGAACTTTCGATAATTCCCAATGCATCCCGCAGCCATTGAATCACCGCACCGCCGATAAAAACGCTTCCTTCAAGAGCATATTCACATTTTTTGCCGATCTGCCAGGCGATCGTCGTCAGCAATTTATTTTCCGATGAATACGCCTTTTCGCCCGTATTCTGAAGCAAAAAACAACCCGTACCGTATGTGCTTTTCGTTTCGCCTTGTGCAAAACAAATCTGTCCGAATAGTGCGGCTTGCTGGTCGCCCGCGATTCCCGCGATCTTTATGCCGTTTAATTTATTAGGTATTTTTACTTCGCCGTAAATTTCCGAAGACGTGCGGACTTCGGGCAAAATCGCTCTTGGAATATCGAAAATTTCCAAGAGTTCACCGTCCCAATCCAGATCGTGTATGTTGAAAAGCATTGTTCTGGAAGCGTTGGAAACGTCCGTCAGATGCTTTTCGCCGTTCGTCAAATTCCAAACCAACCAGGAATCAACCGTTCCAAAGTATAAATCGCTGGTTTCCGCTTTTCTTCTCACACCTTCGACATTTTCCAAAATCCAATTTATCTTGCTCGCCGAAAAATATGCATCCGTTTCCAGACCGGTTTTTTTACGAATAATTTTACCGTAGGTCTCTCGGATTTCATTGCAAAACGCGGAAGTCCGGCGGTCTTGCCAAACGATCGCGTTATAAACGGGCTTGCCTGTTTTTCTGTCCCAAATAACGGTCGTTTCGCGTTGGTTCGTGATGCCGACAGCAACGATGTCCGCCGCGTTTAGCTTCGCTTTTTGTAATGCTTCGATCGCCGTTGAAATTTGCGATTGCCAGATTTCCGCTGGATTATGTTCAACCCAACCGCTTTTCGGGAAAATTTGGTTGTATTCTTTTTGAGCAACGGCAACTATTTTGCCGGGACGATCGAAAACGATTGCCCGGCTTGAAGTCGTACCTTGGTCGAGTGCAAGTATGTATTTCATGTAACTTAAATATCCATCAGCAATAGTAACATCAAGAGAAATATTCAAAATATTGAATTAAAAACGAAACTTCGGATATATAAACAAAATTTATAGATCTAAAAGAAATGTAAATTATTTTTACATAACATTTACATCCTAAAACTTCTTTGGCTTTAAAATTGCTAAAAGGTTACTACTTTTAATCCTAAAGTAAAGAAGTAATCAAAGACAATTTATTTTCATTAATTTGTTTTAGAAAACGTTCCAGATGATAGCGTTTTAAAACGAAACTGATCTTTTACACAACAGAGTTACCGTAAAATTTAGCTTAAACTTTATTATTACCCTTGAAATATACTGCATTTATTCCAAATGGCTTTTTCATTTCATTAGTTTTAGCTAAGGAGAACTATTAAAAATATGAGCGAAATAAGATTTAAACTAGCTTTTTCGTTTATTTTTATTTTGGGATTAGTTTCATTTTCTTTTGGTCAAACGATTAATGGAACTATTTCGGGGACTGTTGTTGACCAACAAGGTGCTGTTATTCCGGGGGCAACAGTAACAGCCACCAGTACAGTAACAAATTTAAAGCGGACGGCAACCACAAACAACGAGGGAAGATTCCGAATTCCCGGTCTTCCGATCGGGGTCTATTCGGTTAAGGTTGATAAAGAAGGGTTTGCAACACAAACTAATGCTAATGTTCAGGTTAGCGTTGGAGTTGACTCAAACCTATCATTTGAAATGGCGGCTGGCAGCGTCGCCGCCGTAGTAGATGTAACATCGGTCGGTGAAATACTCGATACCACGCAAAGTCAGGTTTCAAAAACCGTTACGGAAAGACAGATTCTCGAACTTCCGGGCAGGAATAGTCTGAACGGCTTAGCGTTGCTTAATCCGGGTGTTCTGCCGAACCAAAACGGACGTCCCGGTTCGGGCTTTGCGGTAAATGGCAACCGAACCCGTTCCAATAATTTTACGATTGATGGAGCAAACAATAACGACCAATCGTTATCTATTCCCAGACAAGGTCTTCCGCCTGAAGCGATTCAAGAGTTTCAGATCATTACAAATTCATTCGCGGCCGAATTCGGTAGAAATGCCGGCTCGTATGTAAATCAGATTACAAGATCAGGAACCAATGAGTTTCACGGAACAGGCTTTTATACCTGGAATGGAAACGGTTTGGATTCTCTTACGACGAATCAACAGCGGTCGTTTAACGCGAACCGGGCGGCAGGTGATTCCGAAGAACTTGCTTTGAGAAAGGCCAGAAGCGTGACCGTAGATAATATTTACGGTTTTACCCTCGGCGGTCCGATCGTCAAAGATCATACATTTTTCTTTACAAGTTTGGACTTTGAAGATTTTCGAACAACGGTTAGTTCCGTCAGCCGTCCGGCGTTTACAGCCCAGGCATTTCAAAGACTTCAAATGCCCGGCAGAACCGGACTACGACCGGAATCTTTGAATTATCTCCTAAATAATTATCCGGCCGCTAATGATCCGACAGGAACAACAAACATAACCTTAACAGGTGATTTAGCAATCACCTGTCCGCCAAGCGATCCGGATTGTAATATTTTACCAATTCGAACATATAATCGGACAAAAGATGCCGGAATACCATACGGAAATGATTTTGGTCGCTGGCTGATGAAGATCAACACCAGATTATTTAGGAATGATCAGCTTTCATTCCGGTATTTGGTAGATAAATCCAGCGATCTGGGCAGTCCGTCAAGCCTTGAAGGACAAGAGATAGGACAGAATCTTCGCAACGATTCATTTACGATCAATGATTCGATCGTTTTCAGTCCGCGATGGTTAAATGAAGCCAGATTTACATACTCTCGAAGGGCGATAACTTTTCCAGAAAATCTTGGCATTTCATTTACGGTCACGGGAGTCGCCGGAGCATTGACAGTCGGAAACGCTAATTTCCCGCAGTTTAGAACCGACAATGTTTATGAGTTTACGGATAATGTTTCCTATACTCTCGATAATCACGCCTTCAAGTTCGGCTATAATTTGCTTAAATATGATTTGGCGAGTTTCTTTGCCCCGAATTCCAGAGGAACGGTTTCGTATGGCAGCTTGGCAAATTTCCTGCGGGATGTGAATGCAACTTTTTCTCAGTACGCAGGGGACGGCTTAACGGATGCGATAACATATGAGAACAGTTGGTTTTTCCAGGATGACTGGCGGGCTAGTGAAGACCTGACGCTTAATCTAGGTGTTCGTTATGAATATGTAACCGCACCTTTTGGCTTCTTCTCGAATGCAAAACCGGATATCAATAATTTTGCTCCAAGGGTCGGTTTTGCCTGGAATCCGAAAAATATCTTGGACGGAAGAGCCGTTCTTCGGGCTGGTTTTGCCATTTCATACGATCAGGTTTTTCAAAACATCCTGCTTAACAATTCCCGCAATTTCCCGAGAGGGGTGAATGTTGCATTTACAAATGTGAGCGGACAACTTCCGTTTATCAATCTGCCTTCTCCTCCAAGTCCTCAGGACTATACGGGCGATCCTTTACTGCTGCCGATTCGCTTGTTTGCTCCGAATGAAAGGGTCAAACAACCTATGTCGAAACAATGGAATTTGGGTGTTCAATATCAATTCCTTGATGACTATGTCTTCAAGGCTGATTACATCGGCACGCTTGGAAGTAATCTTGTCAGAGAAGTTGAGTCCAATTACGGTTTTACGACCGCCGCCGGCGGGACCGGACAAAGACTCGATCCGACGAGAGGTTCCATTCTCATCGGTCAGGGACAAGCTAAATCCAGCTATCACGCCGGACAATTTACGTTTGAAAAAAGGTTCGGACAGGTTGGAATGTTCGGGAAAAATTTCGGACAGTTCTTTATCAATGCCAACTATACTTTTAGTGCATTCATTAGCGAATCCGATGATATTCTCGGAGGTGCACCGAATAGAACACTCCCGCAAGACCCGAGAAATCCGACGGGTGACAGAGGGCGATCAGGTTTTGATCAACCCCATCGGTTTGTTATGAACTATTTGTATATTTCGCCGACTGTCTTTAATAACGGCAATTTATTTAACAGATTCCTAAACGGTCTGCTGAGTGAATGGCAGTTATCGGGAGTCACGACATACGCTTCGGGAACTCCGTTTACCGTCTTTAATGCCAACAATGCTCTGGGAATTTTAGCCGGACAAATCGGAACAGTTGCCGGTTCTCAAAGAGTATCCGTCAATCCGGCGGGACAGTATCCGCTGGTTTCCACCCCAACAAATCCAAATCCGAATGCTTATTTCATTGTCAATGATGCTAATTCGGGTATTGTCGGCAGTCTCGGAGCAAATACGGAAAGAACGGGCAATACGAAGAACTGGAATATGGCTCTAACGAAAAACTTCAAAACCTTTACGGAGTCTCAAAGTCTTCAATTAAGAATGGAGGTTTTCAACGTATTCAATCGCCGTAATTTTACGTTAATTCCGTCTAATACGATCGGAAATACGGTAAATACGGACTTGTTCTTAAATTTGGGCAGAACAAACGTATCCGGCCGGACATTTACATTCGGTGCCCGATATAATTTTTAAGTTGAATTTTTTTTGAGCTTAAATTTGAAGAAGGTAACAAAACGTTACCTTCTTTTTTTTGTAATCTTTTCGTAAAAATTTCTAATTCCATAAACTTTTTGTTGATTTACAAAAGGGTTTTGTTATAAGTTAAATATAAACTGAATGACCGTTCATTCACAAAAAGTTTATGCCACGTTCAAATACAACAACGACAAGAAACACGATCACCGATAAATACGAAGCGATCTTGCGGGCGGCGATAAAGGTCTTTGCCCGTAAAGGTTATTTCAATTCAAAGGTGGCCGACATTGCGAGTCAGGCACAGATCGCCGACGGCACGGTCTATCTTTATTTCAAGAGCAAGGAGGAAATTCTGCATTCGATCTTTGACCGGATGATGACGGAATTTATTTCCGAAGGCAAAAAAGAGATTGCCGAAATTGAAGGGGCCGACGAAAAAATTCGCCGGATCGCCGAACTTCATCTCGAAAGACTCGGTGCGGATAAGGATTTAGCGGTTGTTTTTCAGGTGCAACTTCGCGGTTCGATCAAATTTATGCAGGAATTTTCCGCCGCCGGTTTTGCCGAATATCTCGACATTATCAAGAGTTCGTTTGAAGACGGACAAAAACAGGGAGTCTTCCGAAAGGATTTAAATGCGACGGTTTGTTCAAAGATACTTTTCGGAGCATTGGACGAAATGGTGACGAATTGGATCCTATCAAAGAAGAATTACAAACTCGCCCCGCTGGCCGATGAGGTTCTGAAGGTCTTTTTCGGCGGCGTTGAAATGCAGAAGGTTTAAATAAATGATTAACCACAAAGACACCGAGGCACGGACGGGAGTTTTCCGTGGGTTCCGTGTTTTCCGTGGTTTGCTGTTCTTCGTCTGGAAGGGCGATCAACCACGAAGAGGCCCGGACTCGGCGAAGCGAGAGAATTCATTAGCCTCGAAAGCCTTAAACAGCATCGCCCCCGGCGCGGTGAGGCGCCGGAGGCGAGTGTGTGTTCCGGTTCAGCCGGACGCAGCAGGAGGCGTGTGCGTCAGGAACCGGAGGCCGTGTCCTTGTTCCATTCGTGTTTCTCGTCGTCGCCCCAGCCGGTGGCGACGGTCGACACCGGGGGCGCGGTCGACAGCGCCGCGCCCGCACCGGTGGGGACGCCGCCGGTCACGACGCCTCGCCCCGTCTTCGGGTCGTCCGGCGCGCCGGCACCCGCGCCCCCGTCGGGCGGGGACGACGCCACGCCCGCACCGGTCGACACCTCCGACCCGTCGATCCCGGAATCGACGACCCCCGAGACCGTGCCGCCCGAGCAGGTCCCGCCCGACCCCCTCGACCCGCTCTTCGACGCCATCCCCGTGCCCCAGGTGGGCGAGACCCCGCCCGAACTGATGCCCGTGCTCAACGCCATCTCGCCGATCGCCAACTACGGGTGCAGCGCCACGGGCCTGGCGGCGCTGGTGATCGCCGTGGTGGCGCCGTCGGTCGACGGGGTCCCGCTCGAGCGGCTGCTCCCCTACCTGACGCCCGTCACCCAGGCGTGCGCCAACTTCCCGATCCCCCAGACCCACACCGAGTGCGAGTTCGACGGACCGTTCATCATCGACGTCGGCGGTCTCACCAAGACCCCGCCGATCCTCGGCGTCGGCATCGACACGATCGAGGCGATCGAGACCCAGCTCATCGAGGAGTACGGCATCCAGATCCCCCGGATCTCCGACCAGCTGCGCGAGCAGCTGAACTGCGAGATCGTCGGCGGGTAGGGCGCCGGCCGCGGGCGGGTTGGGCTGCGGGTCCGGCCAGATCCTTCGTCGCCCGCGACGGGCGCTTGCCAGACTTCCGCGGTGACGTTCGCCGACGCCGTGCTCATCGCCGTCGCCGGCTTCCTCGCCGGCGTGGTGAACGCCGTCGCCGGCGGCGGTTCGTTGATCTCGTTCCCTGCGCTCGTCGCGT
>JBGTRS010000210.1:0-7435 GCA_041940665.1 Pyrinomonadaceae bacterium
GCTTCACCGGTTCCGCTGATGTCAAAATTCGCACTTGTCTGGGTCGTCGTCCGGTTTTGAATATAATTTCCGCTTCCGGCGGTCGGCGGTCGTGCGTCCGAGAGACGCGAATCGGTTGTTTGAACGTATTGCGAAGCATTTACATTGCCGAGTCGGAAGGAATTTTCCGCCGCATTGGCGATCAAAGTGCGAATCGAGTAAGGCGATGCCGTCACTTGCTGACGAGGGGTGAGCAGGGTGTAAACTTCGCCCGCGTTGCGGCGGACTTCGATCTGCAAAAAGCGGTTTTCGCCGAACGGAAACGGATTACTTCCGAAATCGAGTTCGACCGTAAAAACTCCGTTCGTCACCTGCACACTCGTTAGTTCGATCGTCGAACCGTCCTGAGTTCCACCCGCCGGAGCATTGAAAAGCGAAAAACGCATTTGATATGTGCCGTTCGCGGGCGAAGTGTTATCCGTCAAACGTCCTTGATACGTTAAATTAGTCGTTTGTGCAAAAGTGCTCACGCATCCGAGCAATACTGTTACTAAAATCAAATTTATAAATCTCATTATTTTACCTCCTGACAAACTTCCGCATCGGGTTTGAGCGGACAGACGATCTGTTTTAATTCGTCAATTTGCTTTTGCTGATTTTTGATTTGTTGATTTTGGGTTTCGATCTGAGTTTGCTGTTCTTTGACGACGTTTATCAAAAGAACGCCGATTCGGTCGTATTTGACGCCCTGGATTTCGCCCTCTTTATTTATCGTGGTCAGAAGCGGTTCGACCTCAAAGACTTCTTCGGCGACTAAACCTACGTCCAAAACATCGCTGTCTTTCCAACGGAAACTGACGGGACGTAATTTTTTGATCAAATCCAACCCGCTTTGAAAATCTTCGACGTTTTTCTTAAAACGGGCAGAGGAAGAACAGAGTCCGACAAAATCCGAAACCGTATTAATGCAGAGATTGTTGGAAGATACTGCACTTACACTTGTGATTCGCAGCGCATTCGCCGTGACACCATTGGCGGTAATATTTTGATCTACGAGGAGGTTGTCATTCACGCGCATGCTGAAGACAAAAACGTCGCCCGTAATCTCGACATACGAACTGGAGCCGCCGATTGCGATCATGTCGTCTTGATAGGCTAAAGCGTTCGCTCCGATTGCCGTTGCCCGGGACAAATTTGTCCCGTCTAATCTGGCGTTGTAGCCGATAAGCGTGTTGTCATTTCCGGTAAATTGACTATTTCTTCCGGTTTCGGCGCCGATAAATGTATTGTTCGATCCGCTTGAAAAATTTCTGCCGGCATTTTCACCGATAAATGTATTATTCGAGCCGGTCGTAAATTGAGAACCGGCCTGAAAGCCGAAAAAAGAATTTTGTGTTCCGCTCGTCGTGCTTCGTCCGGCATTTGCCCCGAAAAATGAGTTTTCACTGCCAGTTGCAACGAAACCCGCTTCGTAACCGAAAATTGAATTTCTGTTACCCGTTAAGTTTCCGCTTCCCGCCGATACGCCGAAGACGGAATTTTGCGTGCCGGAAGTAACCCTTAAACCGCTGTTGAATCCGAAAAATGAGTTGCTTGAACCGGAAATGTTATCAACACCAGCTCCAGCTCCGACAAACGTATTCGTATTTCCATCGGTCGTATTGATTCCCGCATCTTTGCCGACAAAAGTATTTCTCGCTCCGCTGGTCGTATTTAATCCCGTGCCGATACCGACAAAGGTATTATTCGTGCCGGGCGAACTTAATATCCGACTGCCGTTGAAATTAAACTGCGTTCCGGCATTGAACACATTTGCCGTTCCCGTTCCGCTGACGTTGAAATTCGCCGTCTGCTGAGATGTCGTGTTTTGAATATAAAAACCGCTGCCGGCGGTCGGCGGCCGGGCATCCGAAAGGCGTGAATCATTTGTTTGAACATATTGCGAAGCGTTGATGCCGCCGAGTTGATTGGAATTGTTGGCAGTATTTGCCGAATCCGTCGAGTTTGAACGGATCGCATAAGGTGTAGTTGTAACTTCCTGCCGAGGGGTGAGCGGGGTGTATGTTTCGCCCGCATTGCGGCGGACTTCGATTTCCAAAAACCGATTTGCTCCATTGACGAATGGCGATTCACCGAAGTTCAGTTCAACCGTAAAAACGCCGTTCGTCACCTGTACGTTAGATAATTCGATCGTTGAACCGACCTGTGTTCCGCCCGAAACTGTATCGAACAAAGAAAAACGCATTTGATAAGTTCCGTTGGCGGGCGTGGAATTATCGGTCAAACGCCCTTGATATGTGAGAGTCGTGGTCTGCGGATAAACCGTCAGGCTAAAAATATATAAAATAAAAATTACAAAAATAAAATTTCGGGTTACTTTCATCTTTTCGAACTCCTTTTTGTGCTAATAAATTTCCCGCTCCGATCTAAAAAACGAATTACTGCAGATCAGAACTTGTCCGTCAGCCGTAACTTGAAAATCGAGTTGGCCGTTTTCGCAGTCATGTTTAATTTCGTCAAAGGTCTTTTCGGTAAGTTGCAGAACTTCTTCGAAAGTCAGCCAGCTGACCCGTTTTTTGCAGATCTGGCAAAACTCTCTGGTAATCACCTTTTTCGATCTGTGGCGGATCGTGATTTTTTCGCGTTTTTCGCTGATGACTAAAAAAACTTTTTTCGATTCCATTTTTTGTTTATAATCAAGGCTATAAGTTAGCTTCTTCGGTTTCTAACTTTTGTAGAACACCTCCTTGAGAAAAGTCTTTTATAGTTCTAAAAGATTTCTAAAAGATTTCTATTTGCTTCTTATGTCCTCTAAAGACAACAATTTACGCGAGTTTGAAAATTTCACGCTCGATGTCGAAAAAAAGGTTCTGTGGTTTGAAGACGCGGTTTGCGATGTGCCGGTCAAAGCCGTCGAGTTGCTATGCGTGCTGGTTGAAAGCGACGGCGAAATAGTGACGAAAGAACAAATCTTGGAAAAAGTCTGGCAGGATTCCTTTGTCGAAGAAAGTGTCTTGCCGCAGAACGTCTATTTTCTGCGGAAACTTTTTAAAAAACACGGGATCGAAGTAGACCTGATCCAGACCGTGCCGCGACGCGGTTATCGTTTTGCGGGCGAATTAAATGGAGAATTCGAGGAAGAAACCGTTATCGAACGGGAAGTTTTCGAGCGGAAACTGATCGCCGAAAGCGATCTGACGGATGAAGAATTGCGTCAGGTTTTTGAAAACCCGAATGCTTTGGAAAACTCAAATATCGTTGATCTGGCAAAACTCGGAAAGGTCGAAACCCGAAAAAATGATTTTGCCGTTCGCAAATATCTGCCCGTTTATCTGGCTCTTTCGATACTTTCAGTTGTAGCTTTAAGTCTGGCCATCTGGTTTTGGGTTTATCCGAAATATGCCGACAGAAATTCCGCCAAAGCGTTTCCGCTTGCCAATCCGAATGTCAGATACGAACGCATTTCGGAATCCGGCCGGGTCGTTGCCGTCGGTCTTTCGCCCGACGATCAGCACGCCGCTTTTGTTGTCAATACGCCCGAAAATAAATACGAAATGATCCTGCGGCATCTGCCGACGGGAAGCGAAACGGTCATCGTTAAACCGCAAAATGCACATCTCGCCAATATCAGATTTTCGCCCGACGGCAATTATATCTATTACCTCGGCAACGACGAACAGGATAAACTGACCGCTTACAAAATGCCGCTTTACGGCGGCGTCAGCCAGCCCGTTTTGCAGGATTTCGTGCATTATTTTAATATCTCGCCCGACGGCGAATGGCTCTCATTTATCCGCCGCGTACCGGAAATTCCCGCTCATTATCTGGAAATCGCCCGAAGTCGCGACGGAAGCGAACGACGAACAATAACAACTCGGCAAGGTAAAGGATATTTCGGCATTTGGGGAACGGCTCCGGCTTTTTCGCCCGACGGCAAAAAACTGATCGCCGCCGCTTTTACCAAACAAGCGGACGAAATAAAACCTCCGCAAAGCCATCTTGTCGAAATTGATATCGAGAGCGGAAAGCAAACCGATATTAAAACGCCGGAAAATTGGAAAAGTGTTCACGAACCATATTATTCACCGGACGGCCAAAGCATCTATCTGAAAGTCCGCGAACGTATGGGCGAACCCGTCCAGATCCACCAACTCGATCCCGCCACGGGAAAGTCACGAAATCTGACCAACGACACGAACGATTACCGCGAATTCCGCGTCGCTTCCGACGAAAGTTTTCTGATGACCGCCACCTGGTCGAAATCCGAAAATCTGTTTCTCGTTTCGACCGAAAACCCTAAAGACGTAAAACAACTGACCTTCGACTCAAACGGACAGAACGGCGACGGCGGTTTGACCTGGACACCCGACGGCAAAAATCTGCTTTACACGAAAACCAAAGGGTTCGGCGTCGGAAATATCTGGATGATGAATGTCGAAACGGGCGAAACCCGCCAACTGACCAAAGAAGAAAAAGCGTTTCAAGGAACGATTGACGTAACGCCCGACGGCAAATCTTTTGTCTATGAAACGAGCCGGAGCGGAAAGATGCAGGTTTGGCGGATGGATTTTGACGGCACGAATCTGAAGCAGTTGACCGACGGCAAAGGCATAATGTTTTCAGAAATTTCCGATGATGGGAAATGGATTTACTTTGCTGACAACGGCTTATGGAAAGTTCCATCTGAAGGTGGCAAAGCTGAAAAAATTATAGATGTGAATCTCGTGAAAATTCAATTTTCGCCGACAAATCCGAAAGTTTTCTCCGCATATTTTCGGGATGAGAAAGAGAAAAAAGAAAATCCTTACAAGCACTCGATTTTCAATCTCAATACTCTGCCCGAATACAAAAACTTAAAACTTACCGGCAGCGGCGGACGAATCGGTTGGACACCGGACGGCCAAAAAATCTACTATATCGGAGCGGGCGAAAATTTCAATAACATCTGGACGATCTCGCCCGAAACTCTTGAGAAAAAACAGATCACAAACTTCCAGGACCAGCGAATTTCAAGAGCGAGCCTCTCGCCCGACGGCAAAACCCTCGCCCTCTCCCGCGGTCTCGCCACCGGCAATATCGTCAAAGTCAGCGGGTTTTAGAATCTATCGGTTTTTATTTATATTGACTTAAAGGTTTCATTTCAATTCCGAAAACTTCGGGGTTTTCACCAATAATTGCCGCGGCAAAAAATTTCGGAACGTATCTGTAATTTTCATAAAGAAACTGCTTGGTTACGGGACTCTCTTCTTCGGAATCTGATTTGTCTTTATATTTTTCCAAAATGACATCCGACATCAGCCAAAAACTTACATCCTCTTTTTTGGTTTCACTCTGAACATACTTCACATTTTTTTTGGTGGCCCCTGTGCCGGCGTTGTAGGCGGCCAGCGAAAGCGTAAAACCGATCGAATTCTTTCCGAATTCTTTATTAAGAAGATCGCCGTAGAAGTTCGAGGCGGCGAGTGAGGCTTTTTCAGGAACACATCTTTCATCGGGATTTTCGGAAGTTGCTCCGGTGATTGTTTTGATGCCATAAAGTTTTGCTACCGCACTTGTAAACTGAAACATTCCGAGACTTCCGGTCGGAGATTGAATACACGGACAAAATTCCGACTCGATCATCGCCGTATAAAGCCCGATTTGGGAGGGCAATTCTTTATTTGTAAATTCTTTGTTGATTGTCGGTGCAACGGAACTTCCGCGTTTTAGGACATCGGTCAGGTTATCACCTAAATTGCAGGATTTCGAGGCATTTTTCTCTTTATCAATTCGTTTAACGTAATGATCAACAAATAACAAAATCTGATCGACGCTTTTTGATGACAGTTCATCGCCAGCGACGCGGCGAAAAAGACCTAACAATTCATTTGATTTTTCTTCAATAAATTGCCTCTTTTCGCTATTTGTCATTTCTTTGTATTTTAAATCTCCTTCTTTTGCAGAATGGTCTTTAGCATTTTGTCCAAAAGCAGAATTAACCATTAAAACAAGCAGAAATGTGGCCGCCAATACAACAGTTCTTTTCATTTTCATTTCTCCTTTTTTTGAAAATTTAGCGAAATTTGTTTATTTAGGTATGATCATAATACAACTTTCTTTATTTTCTTTAAAAAAAATGTTGGTCTAAAACAAGAGATGGTCTGAAAATTAAAAAAGCCAAAGATCAGAAGCTTAGAGTAATTACTTACACCATTACAAATACAATACATTTTCCCGATGCCAACGGATCATTGTCAGCGATGGGCGAAAAGGTCGCTCTTTCGGCAGATGAATTTCCTTTGTTTCCAAATTCCGAATAAGAAATGCTTCGTTTCCGCTTTCATTAAAGTTTTTGGAAATGATTATTTTGTAATTATCGTCAATCGAGAATAAGCCTTTGTCGAATGACCAATGGTGGAGCGGACAGAGCGATAAGCCGTTACCGATGCTGTCGTCATATGATTGGGCGAACGGGAAGATGTGGGCGGCTTCGACGCAGGTTTCGCCGTCGATCGTGATGATTCGCAAACGGCAAGCAGCACAAGTGTAATCGTAAAGCCGGATAATCGCACGGCGGAAAGCAATGTTTCGTTTCGGTGTGTCGGTAACTTCTTTTGAGATTTCCGCGTTTTCCTTTTCCGCACTTTCAAGCAAAAGATGTTCGATATTGCTGATCTCCCGATTTTCGGCGATAACGGCTCGGAAAATTTCGATTTGGTCGGGAAAGTAAGTTTGCAGAATCTTTTGACGAATCACTTCTCTTGTGTTCGCTTGGTGGAGAAGAATAAAAAGTTCTTCATCAAGGCTTGCGTGTGAAACGATGCTAGCTAAATGCGACATCGAGTTCATTTGTTTTGTCTGCTTGAGCAATTTTTCATTTCCGGTTTTCGCGTGAAGATGCCAGAATTTATCGGATCTCAAGTGAAAGAAGGGCAAGAAAATTCGTGGTTTTTCGAGGCTGACAAGATGCCAGTATTTGAGAAAGGTTTCAACAAAAGCGGGCGATGGTTCAATTTTATTTTCTACAAATTTATCTTCTTCGAGCGAATCAATAACGGTTAAAATCAAAAGCGGTTTGTGCGGTGCCGGTCTTCCGTGCGAGCGGTCAACACGGAGTTTTTCGATTTTATTCAGATAGTATGCGAGAGATTTGGACATTTTCATCAATTTGATAAAAAGGGATGAAATATATCATCCCTCAAAATCTTAATTTGCCGTCGCCTCGCTTTGTTCTTCCGAATTATCAATATAGAGAATCCTTGTGCAGCTTTCGCAGGTGAAGATTTCGTCCGTCGTTTTTAGCTGAACGAGCATTTGTTTGCGAAGGTTCATAAAGCAGGCACTGCACGAGCCGTCAACTACTTCAGCGACGGCGATTCCGTCGCGGCTGCGGCTGATGAGGCGGTCATAGACGGCGACGAGCCGCGGCGAAACCTCATCGAAAACGCTCTGGCGTTCGCCGGTCAGTTTGGCGTAT
>JBGTRS010000210.1:7445-7668 GCA_041940665.1 Pyrinomonadaceae bacterium
AGTTTTCGATCTCTTCTTTGCGTTCTTCCAAGACCTTGTCGGTTTCGTCAATTGTCTCGAGCTGTTCGAGAATTTCCGTTTCATAACCCGAAATTTGTTTGTTGAGAGCGTCAATCTCACGCATGGCGGCTTCGTATTGTTTGGTGTCCTGAGCGGTGGTCAGATTCCGGTTGGCCCGTTCGAGACTCGTCTTGGTCTCGTTGATCTTTAATTCGAGTTCGCT
>JBGTRS010000211.1:0-4337 GCA_041940665.1 Pyrinomonadaceae bacterium
TCGGAAAACGAATTACGAATTACGTATGACGAATTACGTAAAATTCTGCCGGAATTTACGGGCGAGATCGAGCAAGTTCCGCCGATGTATTCGGCGAAGAAAGTAAAGGGAAAAAAACTTTACGAATTGGCTCGCCGAGGCGTCGAGATCGAGCGGAAACCCGTCGCGGTCGAGATAAAGAAATTGCGGATCGAGGACTACGGACTGCCCGCGAATGAGTACGATCAAACGCAGGACATCGGACTTTTCGTCGAATGTTCCGCCGGAACATATATCAGAACTCTGGCCGAAGACATTGGACGAAAGATCGGCGTGCCGTGTCATCTGGCGGAACTGCGGCGGACGCAGGCCGGAAAATTCGGTTTGGAGAAAGCGTTAAGTTTGGAAGTATTGGAAAAAATCGTCGAGGCGGAAAGGCTCGGAGAAGTTTTGGTTTCGATGAATGAAGCGGTTTCGCATCTGCCGGAAGTTGTTCTGAACGAGAGCGAGATCGAACAAACCAAAAACGGAATTCGTTATCGCATAACGGATGAAAATTTTGTTGAAGAGCAACCGATCAGAATGGTCAGTGAGAAACAAGAGTTGATCGCTGTCGGTTATTTGAACGAACAAGAAAAGTTTATCCAACCGCGTTTGGTTATGGTATAAAATAGCAAGAGAGAAAAAATATTATGCAGAAAAAACACATTGCGCTGGGAATCGGCGGAGCGATCGGAGCGACGGTGGCGATAAAACTTTTATCGAGGGCGGACACGGTTCATTTTGAAGATGTCGCCGACCGGATCAAGCATTCGGAGAATTCAAATTTTGTGGATATCGACGGAATGCAGGTGCATTTTCAGGAATTCGGCGACGAGCGGAATCCGAAAATGATCCTCCTTCACGGCTACACGGCTTCGACCTATGTCTGGAAAACGGTCGCCCCGGAATTTGCCGATGCCGGGTTTCACGTCATCGCCGTTGATCTCATTGGTTTCGGATTTTCGGAAAAACCGAAGTGGTTCGATTATTCCATCGCTTCGCAGGCACGGGTCGTCTCGCGTCTGATGAACCGTCTCGGCATCGGCAAAGCGACGCTCATCGGCAGTTCCTACGGCGGGGCGGTCGCTTCGTGGCTGACGCTTGATTATCCCGAACGGGTTGAAAAACTCGTTCTCGTCGGAGCGGTTTGCAACGACGAGCCGAAATTTAATCCGATCTTCCGCTTTGTTTCGATCCCCGGCATCGGCGAAACCGTTTCGCCGTTTTTGATCGATTCAAAGGCGTTTCTAAAATACCGTATGAAGGGAACGCTCGACGAAACGAATCATCATCTGATCACAAAAGACCGCGTCGAAGCGATCCTTCGGCCCTTAAAAGCCGCCGACGCCCATCATTCGCTGTTGATGACCGCCAGAAATTGGGACGCCTGCCGGATTGAAGACGACGCAAATCTGATCGATCAGCCGACGCTTCTGATCTGGGGCGAAAACGATAATGTTATTCCTTTAAGACACGGCGAAACGCTCTACGACCGAATCCTGAATTCGCGGCTCGTTGTGCTCAAAAACTGCGGCCATATTCCGCCCGAAGAAAAACCCGAACTATTTGCAGAATTAGTAACGGAGTTTTGCAAAGACAGCAAAGGCCATCTCGAAGCAAAAGAAAGCGACGAGATGCAGTTATCGCAAGTTGAGGCGTAATATGTAGTCAAAAGCGGGCAAGCTATGACAGATTCAAAATCCATCGCAAAGGTTTTCACTATATTCGGTTATGTTTTCCTGATTCCGGCAAGTTTTCTTATTTTGGTGCCGACATATTTATTTTTTATGTTTGTCAGCACGTCGGATTTTAAGGCGGCGATAGTAGCACTTCTCGGTATTGCCGCGTATATGTTCGGAGTTTTACTTTTCGTCGGTTATCGCAAACATTCAAAAGGAAATCTTGAAGAAAGAAAAATAATCCCGCTTTGGCTCGGCACTCTTGTTTTTAATATTTCACTTATTCTGCCGCTAATTTATCTCGTTTTTCAGGAATTTCCGCTTACGAAAATTTGGCAAACTGAGGTAAAAATACGGAGTTTCGGCATAGTCGGAGCGGTTTTTACCGGAATTTTGATTTGGCAGTCAGCGGCAATTTGGCTTTCGATCCAGGCCTTGATATATGAAGCGAGAAACGATCAAAAATACCGGTAATGTCAAAAGCGAAAGAAATACGCTAATAACCTAAAATCAGATTAAGGCTCGGTAAATTAAAAATGCTTTTCAAACGTCTCATCTTGTTATTTTGTTTTTGGGCATTTACCGCTTCTCTTGTAAATGCCCAAAATGATTTCGCCCAGCCCGCACCTCTGCCGCCGAAAGAAAATCAATGCACTTCCGAATTATTTTATGAGGCTGAAGACCTTTACCGCCAAAGGAAATTTGTCCGGTTTGAAGGGCAGTTCAGAGTCGAGCATCTGATCAGACAGATCTTGGATGTCTGTCCGAACGCATCTCTGATGACCTATCTGCACAAACGGCTTGAAATCATCGAAGAAGAACGGGCCGAGCATAACTTTGTTATCGGCAATTTTTATTTTAAGCAATCCGTCGAAAATAAAAAAGGCGGTCTCAAAGGAGCTCAGGCACGGTTTCGGGAAATCGTCGAAAAATATCCGGATTATTCAAAGATGGATGAAGTCTTGTTCAAACTCGGTGAAACTTATTTATTGGATAAGGACTTTGAAAAAGCAAAAGATTATTTCCAAACGGTGATTGAAAAGCATCCGGACTCAGAGTTTGCGGACAAAGCAAAGGCCGAAATTGCAAGAATAAACGACGATTCATCCGATCAAAACAAACGGTAAAGTTGACGCCAAGACTTTTCTTAAATTGCCAAACTCACTTTGAATTTTGAGCAATTTGCAAAATTTCAAAAGCAACAAAATGCCCGAAAATCAAGGCTTTTCTTAGCCTTAGCGGTTGGCACAAACATTGCATTTCTCAAAAATGAAAGGTTTTATAAAACTTTTCAAAAGGAGGAAAAAGAATGACACATTCACAAACCATCGCCAAAATTTTTGCCTTTGTCGGTTATATTTTAATCATTCCTACGAGTTTTATAGCTTTTTTTCTACTACTGGCTTTAATTTACGGACTTTTTCTTCCTTCACCCGAAGTTTTTGGAGCAGCGTTTATTTCACTTTTGATTTATACCTTCGGCTTAATTCTTTTCATCGGTTATCACAAGCACAAACGCGGAAAATTAGCGGAGGGAAAAATAATTCCGCTTTGGATCGGAACGATTGTCTTTAACTTTTTGCTTGCCGCACCGCAACTTTGGAATATTTTTTTTACACTTTCTATCCAAGAAATGAATGAAGCCTTGATCCAATCCGGTGTTTTTGGGGGCGTTTATTTAGTGCTTTTATTATGGCAAGTGTTAGCTGTTTTTATGGGTATTAATGCTTTGATAAATCAGATTCAAATTAATCGAAGAATCTATAATGTCCCGTAATTTCCCAATCGAACAGACGGTCTTCGAGTCTTGTCCCGCCGCCGATGTTGTGGATTATCAGATAGCGTTTTTCCTTTTCGTTCCAGATATTTGAGATCACGCCGATGTGCGTTACGCCTTTGCCGTTCAAATCCCAACTGACGACATCGCCGGGCTTAAAGGCAGAGCCTTGATCGGAAATTTCGAGCGATTTTCCCCGGCGGGTGAAAAAGGTTTGCAGATTCGGAACTCGGCGGTGGTCAATGTTCGTGTCGGGTTTCGTCAAACCCCATTTGGTCGGATATTTTGAAAAATTCTCCCGCATATCTTCGTGGACTTCCTTTTGCAGATCAACGCCTGCCGCCCGGAATGAACGGATGACGACATCCGTGCAGGCTCCCGTTTCTTTCGGCACATCGCCCATCGGATATTCGATGGTGAAATACTTCTGCGTATAACCGGTCGTGATCTTTGTCTGCTCGTTCGCACTTTTCAGAACCTGGCGGATCTCGTCTGATTCAATTTCGGAGAGTTTCGGCTTTTCGACCGTTTCGGAGTCGGAAAAAGAAAGGGGCGAATCTTTTTGAGCAACGGTCGGAAAGTCGGTCTGACAGGCGAAAACAAAAACAAGAAGCAAAAAGGCGGATGAACGGACGACGGTTTTCAAAAGTTTCATAGAAAATTTCCTCATCAATTTATCTGATGTTCTGTTATCGAGTGTAAGATGCTTCATATAGTTTGACATAAATTATTATTCGACCTATTTTAGAAAAACCCCCATTTGAACGGTTATCGCTCTCGAACATCAATATACCGTTATCATTAAAGAGATAAAATTCAAATCAGGAGATAACCGAAAAGAGATGAAAAAAATCAGCGTA
>JBGTRS010000211.1:4347-7332 GCA_041940665.1 Pyrinomonadaceae bacterium
ACAATTGTAATGGGACCTTTTTCTCACGGAGCTTGGGCGTATGAACAGGGAAAACATTTCCACAACCAGATTTATTTCGGAGACAGCATTGCAACGTATTATCAGAAAAATGTGGAAACAAAGCGAGTTGAAGAAAAGAAACCCGTAATTGTCCGCGGCACGAGGGTTTGTGCAACCGATCACGATCCCGAAAAGATCGCCGATGCGGAGGCGGATTTTGCAATCCGTCTGGCGGCTTTGCGAGGTTTTAATGATGCAAGAGGCGGGAACGGAAACGGCGGCGGTAAACCGAAACCGTCCCCGACACCGACACCGCCGCCACCCGCCGGCGGAACCATCAATGTTTATTTTCACGTCATCCGGCAAGGTTCGGGAATTTCCAACGGTGATGTTCCGCAAAATTGGATTGATGCCCAGATAAATGTCCTGAATCAGGCGTATGCACTTTACAATTTTTCGTTCAATCTCGTTCAGGTAACGCGGACGACCAATGCAAGCTGGTATAACGGTTGCTACGGTTCGGCGGAAAGTTCGATGAAAAACGCACTTCGTCAGGGCAGTGCGGACGATCTGAACATCTATTCCTGCAATCCGAGCAACGGAATTCTCGGCTATGCCACATTTCCTTCGAGTTACAACAGCCAGCCGAATTTGGACGGCGTTGTCATTCTCGACCAAAGTATGCCGGGCGGAAATGCTTCGCCGTATAACGAAGGCGATACGGGGACGCATGAGGTCGGACATTGGATGGGGTTATACCACACCTTCCAGGGCGGATGTAACGGCAACGGCGATTATGTGGAGGACACACCGGCCGAACGTTCACCGGCTTACGGCTGTCCGCTCGGCCGAGATACCTGCACCGGCCGCCGCCATCCCGGAGCCGATCCGGTGACGAACTTTATGGATTATACGGATGATTCCTGTATGTTTGAATTTTCAACCGGACAAGGAACCCGTATGGGCGAGCAATTCGCCGTCTATCGGGCGGGAAATTGAGGTCAGTTAAAATAATCGAAATAAAGGAAGACGGGATTTATTTTCCGTCTTTTTTTATTGTTTGAGTTCCAGCCATTTTCGCATATCTTCCCGCATCTCGTCGGTGGTCTCGTGTTTGGCCTGATATTTTAATGCTTGAAAATTCGGCAGATAGTCGTTTAACTTCTGCTCGAATTTTTGAAGTTTTTCGAGCGGATAAAACTCGTCTTCGTTTCCGTAGAGATAGAGAGTTTCGGCCTCGGTCGGCCGGTAAATTTCGCTTGTGTCGAGATCGGAAGGAATTCCGCCGCAGACTCCGATGATGCCTTTTAAGACTTCCGGGTGCGTAAAGGCAAAACGAAAGTTCAACGCACAGGACTGCGAAAAGCCGTAGAGAAAGATTTTTGATTTATCAATAATTTCTTCATTAACAAGTTTTTTGATGACGTTCAAAACAAATTTGTGATGAAGATTGACCGAATCTTCGGGCCGAAAATCGGTCAGCCAGCCGAACGCGAGTTTGTATTCGCCGTCGTCCGCTTCGCGGTAAAATTTGTTCGGGGCTTGTAGCGATACGATGGCGAAATTTTCCGGGGCGATGAGTTTGGCTTCCCGCATCATATAGCGTTTGTGGGCGGCGTAGCCGTGAACGGCAATCAGAAGCGGGGCGGGTGTTTCCATCTCTTCCGGCACGTGCAGATCGTAGTAAAGATTTATTTCGGCGGTTACTGATTCATCTGTTTTTATCATAACAAAAGATTTTTAACGCAAAGCCGCGAAGATGCAAAGACGCAAAGTTATAAAAAAAATCTTAGCGACTTTGCTCGTTTGCGACCTTGCGTTAAAAAAGTTAGTTTTTTACTCAATCTTTTTTAGCCATTCAGTAAGTTTCATTTCGCCGTGCGGAATCCTTGAACGCAGAAGTTTATATTTCTTTTTCTCAAAGCCCTGCAGGTCGTTTTTGAAAACGACAAAGGGGATCAGTTTGCTCAGGCGTTTATAAAGCCGGAGTTTTTCCTCGCGGTGTCGGAGAGCCTTTTGTTTATCTTTATGAAACTGCGACCAGGCGATCGAGCCGACAAAACCGCAGGCTCCGAAGTTTTCCGAAAGCAGAATGTCTTCCATAAAAACGCGGATGCCGCCTTCAAATTCGTGCAGAACATCGTGAATCGCAACGATCGCCCCGTCTTCGAGATGACCGGCAAAGCCTTCGAAATCGAGTTTTGTTCCCTTATATGTATGGTCGCCGTCGATCCACAAAAGCCGCAGCGGTTTCGTCCAGGTTTTCGCCAGTTCAAAGGAATAATCCTGATGAAAATCAACTTGTTCGGTTACGCCGTGCCGTTCGAGGTTTTTTTGAAAAGCGGGAAAGGAAGAATATTCATCCTCATTGAGATCGGGATCAGTTTCCGAAGGGGCGATCATCGGATCAACCGCGTGAACTTTTTCGTTGTCGGTCAGAGCGGCGGCTTTAGCGAGAATGATCGTGGATTTCCCTTTGAAACTGCCGATCTCCAGAATCTCGCCGGTCGCCGTCGGAACCGCCGCAAGCAGTGCCAGAAAACGAATTTCCGACGGCGACAGATAACCTTCAACCGGTTCGATCTCATTTAAAAGTTTTCCGGCAAAGCTTTGAAAATTTTCGGGAATTTTTTTCATCAAGTTGTCAGACTACTTTACGAAATGTAAAAATGTCAAAGTTTCCAAACTGATGCAAAACTTTTTCAAAAAACTCGATGATCTGGCGGGAATCGAAGCGGAAGGCAAGATCGCCCTCTGGCTCGAGCGTCTGGCTTTTGTCTTTCTGGTTTTGATGACCTTGTCCGCACCGCATTCGATCGCCGCCACGCAAACCGCCTGGCTTCTCGGAATGGTTTTCTGGATCGCCAGATTTTTTATCAAACCGCGTCCCGTGTTTCATCGAACCGTGCTGTTTATTCCGTTTGCCTTATTTTTAGGCTGGACGGTGTTGAGTTCGGTTTTATCCTATGCTCCCGATCTTTCGTT
>JBGTRS010000211.1:7342-7644 GCA_041940665.1 Pyrinomonadaceae bacterium
CCGGCTCCGCAACGTCACGCTTTTTTTCATATTCTTTTTTGCCGTCAACAATCTGCGGCGGATGAAAGCGGTCAAATTTATTGCCGTCGCCTTGATCTTTTCCTGTATGGTCAATGTCGTCTGGACGCCGATCGTCCGTTTGATCGGCCGCGGTGTCGAAGTGCAGAATATCAAAGTGGAAAGTCCCTTAAAAAAAGCCAATATGGAGGACGGCGACACGATCGTTACGGTCAACGGCAAAAAAGTTTCTTCGCCCGAAGAGATTATTGCGGAAATCGAAAAAAAGGAAATCTCGGAGATAG
>JBGTRS010000212.1:0-7634 GCA_041940665.1 Pyrinomonadaceae bacterium
AATCTGCCGGCCAAGACCGTGGCACTGACATTCGACGACGGCTTCAGAAATTTTCTGCGAAGAGCCTTTCTGGTGCTGGCCGATTACGGTTTCAATGCGACCGTTTTTCTCGTCACGGGGTATTGCGGCAAATATAACGATTGGGAGGGAAATCCGGCCGATCTTCCGCGAAGCAAATTGCTCTGCTGGCGGGAGATCGAGGAATTGGCGGATTACGGAATTGATTTCGGCGTTCATACCAAAACGCATCCCGATCTGACAAAACTTTCCCGTAAAGAGATCGAACGCGAGATCGTCGGAGCAAAATTCGAGATCGAAAACAGGCTCGGACGGGAAGTTAAAACGTTTGCTTATCCGTATGGAAGATTCAACTCAACCGTCAAACGAATCGCCGAAAAACATTTTCAGGCGGCGTGTTCGACCAATCTCGGCAAGGTTCGGGCGGGAAGCGATCTTTTTGCTTTGAAAAGGGTTGATTCTTACTATCTATCGAATCTGCGGGTTTTCAATGCCTTGTCAACTAAAACTTTCGACCAGTATATGAACGTTCGCCAGATGATGCGAAGTTTCAAATCGTTGATCTATCAACACTAAAAGCTTAAACGGCACCAGAAGAAGGAAAAAAAATTATGTCTATAGTATCCAGAATCACTCGTCATACAAAACTTTCGATGCAAGCGGCAAATTATAAGGAACGGCAAACTCCGCCGTTTATGATCGTTTTTATCAATTCGATCTGTAATCTGACCTGCGAGCATTGTTTTTATTGGAAAGAACTGAATAAGCGGGATGATCTGACGTTTGAAGAATTTGAAAAACTCTCGCTCGAGTTGGGTGATTTTGAAAACCTCAATCTATCCGGCGGCGAACCGTTTATCCGCAAGGAATTTGCCGAAATCTGTCAGCTGTTTATCGAAAACAACGGTGTCAAGAACATCTATGTTCCGACCAACGGCTATTTTACGGATCGAACGGAAAAGGCTCTGCGGAAAGTTCTGGAAAGCGAGACGCTCGAACTTTTTGTCTGCGAGATCTCTTTGGACGGAATGCCCGAATATCACAATAATTTCCGGGGCAATCCGCGTTCGTTCGAAAAAGCGATGGAAACTTACGAGATGCTCGCCAAACTTCAGGAAGAAGACCCGCGTCTGCGGATTCACGCCAACACGGTGGCGATGAGCGAGAATATGGACGAGATCTGGCAGTTGACCGAGTATCTCTATAACAACTGCCCGAAAATGGAGCATCACAATCTGGCGATCATTCGCGGCGACCGCAAAAATCCGTCTCTGCAGGGGCCGCATCTCGAAAAATACAAGGAACTCTACCGCCACGTTGCCGAAGTCTGGAGCGAACGCGAGAAAAACCGTTTCGGAGCAAGCGTCGAACCGATGCTCCAGTGGGCGAAGATAAAAACCATCGAATCCGAATCGCAGTTTATTCCCTGCAAAGCCGGGATTTTGACGGGCGTTGTGTATGCCAACGGCGATGTGTCGGTTTGCGAACAGCATTTTCCGCTCGGCAACCTGCGGAAAAATTCTTTCTTTGAGATCTGGGATTCGGAAAACGCCAAAAAACTGCGGGCTTCGATCAAAGCCAAAGATTGCTACTGCACGAACGAGGTCTTTATGTGGTCGAGCATCGTTTTCCAACCCGTTCAATTAACGAGAGCGATGGTCGGGGCAAAAACGACCAAGCTCAAATCGAAAACAAAGGTCGCCGACAAAGTCTAAAATCTTCAGGAGAAATTTTCTGTGAATCAAAACCAACCAAATATTTCCGTTATCGTGCCGGTCTATAACGGCGAACATTTTCTGCCCGGCTGTCTCGACGCACTTTTTGCTTCGGATTATGAATCGTTTGAGGTGATCGTCGTGGACGACTGTTCAACCGACAAAAGTGCTGAACTAAGCCGCGAAAAAGGAGCAAAAGTTCTTTCAATGGCAAAGAATTCGGGTCCGGCCGCGGCACGAAATTTTGCCGCCGAAAGTGCGATAGGCGACATCCTGCTTTTTGTTGATGCGGACGTCGTCGTAAAAAAAGATACGCTTCGCAAAGTCGCCGAAAGTTTTGAACGTAATCCCGACATTTCGGCTCTTTTCGGCTCCTACGACGACGAACCGTTCGAGCGGAATTTTCTTTCGCAATACAAGAACTTACAGCATCATTTCGTCCATCAAACGTCTAAACCCGAAGCCTCGACCTTCTGGGCCGGACTCGGGGCGGTTCGCCGCGAAGCGTTTAAAAAGGTCGGCGGTTTCGACTGCGAAAAATTTGCGATCCCGTCGATCGAGGACATCGAACTCGGCGTCCGGCTCAGATCGAGCGGACATAATATCTTATTAAACAGAGAAATTCAGGCCACACATCTGAAAAAATGGGAACTGATCCCGCTGGTAAAAACCGAAATTTTTTGCCGGGCGATGCCTTGGTCAAAACTGATCCTGACCAGTCAGGGAATGATCAACGATATGAATCTCAAGACAAACGACCGTTTGAGTGCCGGATTCGTCGCTCTTTCGCTCGCCGTCATTCCGTTTATTTTCTTTCAGCCATTGTTGGTATTTTTACTGCTCGCTTTTCTTTTGATGATCGCGTTTTTAAACCGCCGGATCTTCAAATTCTTTTATGACAAAAAAGGATTTACGTTCGCTCTACTCACATTTCCCTGGCAGTTCTTTTATTTTTTCTACAGCGGAGCGACCTTTGTTTTCTGCTGGTTTCGATATGCTCTGCCACTCATTTTAGGGCTTGACAAAAAACAGGAGGAAGTCGGACGCGTTTAATTCAACCTCATTACCTGAATCAAAAGTAAAATTTTGATTCGCTGTTTAATCTACATATTTTCTTAAAATTATGAAGGAATGGAAAAAAGTTCTTTTATTAACATTAACCGCATTGGTTCTCAGGGTTTTTCTTTACTTTCTATTTAGCCGCAAAAATGTCGTCGGCGGAGATCAGATCCAAAATATCCTGCTCGCCAAAAAGTTTGCTTCCGGTGATTTTTACGGCGTTCTCGACGTTTACTGGACGCCGCTTTATCCGATCCTGATCGGCATTCTCACGTTTTTTGTTGACACCTTAATTCTTCCTTCCGTCATTATCTCGGTTGTCGCGGGAAGTTTGGCCGTGGCGATTACATATTATTTCGTTAAACAATCTTACGGTGAAAAGGAGGCTTTTATTGCCGCCATTATTGCGATTTTCTTTCCGCATCTGATCAACTCGGTTTTCGGACTCGGAACCGAAAACATATATCTTTTGATCATCATCGGTTCACTTTTTGTCGGCTGGAAAGGGTTGCAGGAAAGTTCGGCAAAACTCTATTTTTTCGCGGGTATTTTAATCGGTCTGGCATATCTGACCCGCCCGGAAGCATTCGGTTATATTGTATTTTTTATCCTTTTCGCTTTTGTAAAAGATTTTTGGGGAGATACTAAATTCTCAAAGAATTCACTCAAGATGGTCGGCACGTTTTTGCTCGGCTTTGCGATTTTGGCCACACCCTATCTCCTCTATTTGCGGGCGGAAACAGGCATCTGGACGATTAGCGGCAAAATGGGGGTAAATGTGGCGGCGGGAATTTTCGATGAAGGTGACGATGACGAAGAGGTTGAAGAGGTCGGCCCGGTTAGTGATGAGGTTGCAAACAAGACACTGCTCACGTCTTTCGTTTTAAGTTTGTTCCATATTCAAAAGATCTTCGCGTTTTTGATGCCGGTTCTTCTATTTATATTTATAGGTTTGGGACTTTTTGGTGATAGGTGGAAAAAAGAGAGATTAAGGCGGGAAGTTTATCTGATATCATTTTGCCTTTTCACAATTTTCGGCTATGCCCTGGCGGTTTCCGAACCTCGATATTTTTATATGTTACTGCCGATCTTCTTTGGTTGGATCGCCATCGGCATATTCAAATTATATGAATGGTTTCAAAAGTCAGCTTCGGATTGGGTTTCGGAAAACAGTTCGATCAATTTTAACGCCAAATATTTTATTGCCGGATGTTTGATCTTTATACTTTTATATGGACTGCCGATCTATTCCTTTACCCGCTCGAATGAAAAATTGTGGAAAGACCATGCCTACGAAGAGCGGGCGGCCGGTCTTTGGATCAAGGAAAACAGTAAAGGAACACCGCTCATCTTCTCCGCCAGCCGCCGCCCCGTTTTTTATGCCGAAGGCCAACAACTTTATCCGACGACGACAGATACAGATGAAATATTTGCCGAAATAAAAAATCAAAAGGCGGATTACGTTGTGTTGAGCGAAAGAAACCTAAGGAAGAATTCTTTTTTGGAAAATTTTGAGAAAATTATGCGGGAAGATTCGGATTTCGAACTCGTCTATCAAAAAAATCAACAGCCCGGTTACGGGATTCTGATCTTCAAAAGAAAATAACTGACAAATCGCCTTTTATCGTAAAAGACCAATTTTATGACCTCAAACATTCTCGGGAAAATATTTGTAAAATTAAAAAACGACGCCCGGATCAAATCGGCTAAATCCCGTGAGATCTCCAAAGAACTTGATAAAACAGATTATTTAGCTTTGGGAATCGCCAGTTGCGGCGGAGTCGGCTACATTCCGATCGTGCCGGCGACGTGGGGTTCGCTGTTCGGTGTCGGTATCTATCTACTCGCCCAGAAGGCGAGCGAGCAATTTACGGTCTGGGCTGACGGACAACAGATTTCCGCTCTTTTGCTCGAATCAACCAGAGCTTCGGTGACGCTCGTATGTTTGATCTTTCTTTTTCTGATCGGCACCTGGTCGGCCACCCGCGTTGAAAAATTAACCGGAAAAAAAGACCCGGGACTCGTTGTCATTGACGAAGTGGTCGGCCAACTCGTCACTTTTCTTTTTGTTCCGGCGAAACTCGGCTGGTGGGCGGTGTTTGCCGGTTTTATCGCGTTTCGGGTGTTCGATATCTGGAAACCGTATCCGACGGCTAAATTTGAAGCTTTGCCGAAAGGCTTGGGAGCGATGGCGGATGATGCGATGGCCGGTTTTTATGCGGCGGCGTTTATGTCTGTTTTATGTACGCTCTATCTCGCTCTTTCATAAAAAAACTCGGCGGCGGCGGCCGATCTATTTATAAATTCCTCAAAACTTTTAAAATCAAAAATAATTGATTTTTAGTTTCGTTCGCAAAAAGTTCCGAATTAATCAAATGACCGGGACGCTCCGTTTCAAAGAATACAAATCATGTCAGGCAAAATAGAAGGATATTTTAAAAACAGAGATTATTTGGCTTTGGTGTTTATAATCATCGCAAGCTTTGCACTTCGTTTATATCTTTCCCTGACAACGACCTTTACGTGGGACGAAGAACGGGACGTGATTTTGACCGCCGATAAGATTTCAACGAATTATCTTCCGATCAGAGGTATCTATCATTCGGCACTTTCAGAATATCTGGTTAAAATCAGCAGTCTTATATTCGGAACTTCACATACCGGATACCGGATGTTCTCGATCATATTCGGAACTTTAACGATTGTCGTCATATACTTTTGTGCAAAGGCGGCGTGGGGAAAATCAGCGGCAATCTTGGCGGCGATTCTGTTGGCATTTAATGAGTATCATATAAATGTTTCCTCTCTGGCCATACAAAAAGTCTTTTATTTGTCTTTTGTGAGCCTGGGTATTTTTGCATTCATACTTTTTCTGAAGAAAAAAGACGGTCGGTTTTTGTATTTGACGACCGCTTCAGCTGGTTTAGGATTTCTCTGTTACGAACTTGCCGCGTTACTTTTGCCGGCTTGTTATCTGATACTTCTGACAACCGAAAACCGTGAGTGGCTCAAACGCAAAGAGCCGTATCTGGCGGCACTTTTGTTTTTTCTGATCGTAAGTCCCGATATTGTCGGCAGTCTCTTAAAAAGTTCAAGCGGGGCAAATTATGCCGAACATTTTTCGCGTTTCGGATTCGGTTTGACCGAACAACCCTTAACTTTTTATCTGTTTTGGGGATTATGGCATAGCTTCGGAATTGAAAGTATGGTCAATGACCCGTACATCAACCGGATGAATTTTATTTTCGGGGCAATGATGTTCGCGTGTGTTCTGTGGGCATCAATACGGGCAAAAGATTCCGTAATCCGGTTTTTGTTGTTGCTTTTTTGGTCGGTGATGCTCTTTCTGCTTGTTTCGAAGGGGGCCTCGGGACGCGGTGATTTGAGCGTAGCGGTTTGGCACTGGGCCGATTTGACCCTGCCGGCGGCGGTTTTGATCGCGGCTTATGTAATTTCTCAAATACAGGGAAAATGGAAATACGCGGTATTCTTTCTGCTCGTTCTGGGCGGAATTTCAGCCGTTCGGAGCGTGATAAGCCGGTTTGACGACAAACGCCCGGATTATGCGGTCAGATACTCACCGGAATTTACGGTACCGTCTGAAAAAATGATTACCGTCCGGGCGTTTTTCGATTATTGTGATCTGTGCGATAAAAATCCGAAGATCGAGTTGATGGAAATCGAACATATTTCCGGGGATATGGAAAAACCGGCCTTCGTCCAAGAGGCGGAATTCGGAACGGACGATCGGGAATATCGCTTACCTGCAATTTCCGGCCGATATAAAATAATCTACAAACTCACTGACAATGGAGGCAACACAAGAATTTTGGATGATATGCCCTATGGAGGTGTCGGTTTGCTCGTTCGTGAACGTAACTGGCAACCCGTATTTTGGGTGCGTCAATAAATCTCAGAAAATCTGAATTTTGTATTACGGCAGGAGTTTTTACAGGATAAATTTCTGATTCGGTTAATATATCTTGACATCCAAATTTACTCAGAGTCATTTTGATCGGCGTTTTTATTTCGACGGTAAACCTTGACCGGTGTGTTTACGATATATCCCGGAGTGACCAGCGGCAGATCCAGAAAGAAGTCGCTGAATAGCGGGGCGGTTTCAAACGTTGCCGCCGGTCGGTAACCGAGACTTCCGTCTTTTATTCGGTGATAGACCGAATCCGGGAAAAAGTGACTTTTTTCTTCACCGATATCGCTTGACCAATCGGGCTGAACGAGCACGAATTCCGGTTTTTCCTGTTGCAGTTTTTCGATCGGTGAAGGATTCTCGACCAGCGAAACAACGGTTATTCCTTGTTCAAGATGAGGAATTATATTCTGAACCGTGAAAATTGCGATTTTGCCGTCCTTTTCCACATTTTCCCTGAGCCATTCTCCGGCCTGATAGCGGGCGTCGTAATGCATCTGATAAGTCAGATCAACAGCTCTCAAACCGACCCAGCCGTATCCGGTAATCATCAATATCAAAACACCGGCCGCCACCCATTTACGCGGGCTTCGCAATCCGTTCGCAAAGAAATAGGCGATAAAGAACGCGAATATGAAAGCGGGAACCATTATGTATCTGAATTGCAGATGGCGAACCGGAAAAATTACCAGAAACAAGTGAGCCAGAAGCATTCCAGTCAAAATTTTTGAAAAGACAGTTGAACGCCAGGACATTATTAACCCGACAATTCCGGTGATGAGAAAAACGGGACCGATGGCCGTAAATAATTCCCGCACGGTATCGAGAAAAAGTGCCGTATAACCCTGGAGTGTTTGCGGGCGGAGATTATCGAGATGGATTAGCAGATAAAATGTCTTGTCAAAATTCCTGAC